>NZ_BRCY01000061.1:0-1076 GCF_023708045.1 Halomonas sp. NCCP-2165 | reverse complement strand
TGTAGGGTCCCGGATGATCAAATGAGCTATAGGAGTTATCCTCTGCTGGCAGCCAGAGAGCTTCTACAGCAATTCATTTGGGAGCAGGTTCATGGACATCAAGCTGCATAAGCAGGCCACCACGACACCAAAGATCCGTGCCGAGATCCAGGCAGCGCCTTCCAACATCACGGATAGCGAGCTGGCCCGCCAGTATGGCGTCTCCCCCGCGACCATCCGGCGCTGGCGGTACCGTGACGATGTCCATGACCGACCGCACACGCGTCACAACCTGCTGGCCACCCTCACGCCCGAGCAGGAGGAGGTGCTGATCGCCGCTCGCGAATTCCTGCGCCTCGGCCTGGATGATCTGCTCGTCGTGGCACGTGAGTTCCTGAACCCTCGACTGTCTCGCTCAGGCCTGCACCGCATGCTCCAGCGCCGCGAGGTGCCGACACTGGCAGAACTGGCTCGGCAGGACGCTGGTGATGATGGGAAGCCCCGGCACAAGCCCTTCAAGGACTACGAACCCGGGTACGTGCATATCGACATCAAGCACCTGCCTCAGATGCCTGATGAGGAGCAGAAACGCTACCTGTATGTCGCCATCGACCGTGCCACACGCTGGGTCTATCTGGAGGTCAGGCGCAGCCAGTCTGCCAAGGATGCCAAGGCGTTCATGAAGCGCGTGGAGGAGAAGGCTCCCTTCACGATCCAGACGGTGCTCACTGACAACGGCAAGTCGTTCACCGATCGCTTCACGCGGGCAGGTGAGCGCAAGCCCAGCGGCCGCCACCCCTTCGACCAGGAGTGCCAGACCCATGGTATCGAACATCGCCTGATCAAGCCGGGAAGGCCGCAGACGAACGGTATGGTGGAGCGTTTCAACGGCCGGATCAGCGACGTGCTGGCGACCCGGCGCTATACCTCAGGCGAGGACCTGGAGCAGACACTCAAACGCTACGCTTGGCTGTACAATCACCACATCCCTCAGAAGGCGCTGCATCATCAATCACCGATCACGGCGATGAAGGAGTGGCAGGCCAAGCGACCTGAGTTATTTACCAAACGAGTGGTTAATCACACGGGACCCGACA
>NZ_BRCY01000060.1:0-1466 GCF_023708045.1 Halomonas sp. NCCP-2165 | reverse complement strand
GTGGAAGAGGAGGGGGAGGCGGGTTGGGCCATGGACTTGCACTCTCGGAGTTGGCTGGGAAAACGCACGAAGGGAGCCCGTGGGCTCCCTTCGTCGGGAAAAGGTCTAGATCAGGGCGTGCTGCTTGAGCTTCTTGCGCAGGGTGCCGCGATTGAGGCCGAGCAGCTCGGCGGCGCGGGTCTGGTTGCCGTTCACATGCTCCATCACGGCGGCCAGCAACGGTGCCTCCACCTCGTCGATCACCATGGCGTAGAGGCCGGTGACCGATTCGCCATCCAGGTGGGCGAAGTAGCGGCGCATTGCCAGGTCCACCGCCTCGCGCAGGGGGCGCTCGGGGGCCTGCGCCTGCGGCGTTGCCGTGGCAGGACGGCCATCGATGGCGGAGAAGCTCATGGGTTCCTGATCCACTCGTGTCGCATTGTCGGGCGTGGTTGCTTGCCTGCTGGTCATGCTGCACTGGTTCCATTGGCGGCCGGCGAGGGGAAGTCTCGTCGGCCGAAGAGTTCATTCACGAAATGGTGCTGGGCGCTCGGCGCCTCCAGGCGGTTGAAGACCGCCTTCAGGGCCTTGGCATCTTCGGGCTCGTGGCGCTCCAGGTACCACCCCAGATGCTTGCGGGCGATGCGCACGCCCATCACCTCACCGTAGAAGTCATGCAGGGCATCGAGGTGCTCGTCGAGCAGCCGCTGGCGCTCGGTGGCGCTGGGTGGGCTCGCCTCCTGGCCGTGCGCCAGGTAGTGCTCGATCTCGCGGAAGATCCAGGGGTTGCCCTGGGCGCCGCGGCCCACCATCACCGCGTCCGCCCCAGTATAGTCGAGAACCTCGGCGGCCTTGGCGGCGGAGTCGATATCGCCGTTGGCGAACACCGGGATCGATACTCGAGACTTGATCTCGGCGATGGTGTCGTATTCGGCCCGGCCCTGATAGCGCTGCTGGCGATGGCGACCGTGGACCGCCAGGGCCCGGATGCCGGCGGCCTCGGCGAGCCGCGCGACCCGTACCCCGTTATTGCTCTCGGCGCACCAGCCGGTGCGAATCTTCAGGGTGACCGGGACGTCCACCGCGGCGACCACCGCCTCGAGGATCTCCGCGACCAGGGCCTCGTCGCGCAGCAGCGCCGAGCCGGCGGCCTTGTTGCACACCTTCTTGGCCGGGCAGCCCATGTTGATATCGATGATCTCGGCGCCGCGCTCGGCATTGAGTCGCGCCGCCTCGGCGAGCATGGCGGCGTCGCCGCCGGCGATCTGCACGCTGCGCGGCCCCGGCTCGCCGCGATGGTCCATGCGCAGCCGTGACTTGCGGGTATGCCACAGGCTGGGGTCCGAGGTGACCATCTCGCCCACCACCAGGCCCGCCCCCAGGCGCCGGCACAGCGCGCGGAAGGGGCGGTCGGTGACCCCGGCCATGGGCGCCAGGATCGCCCGGCCGGTCAGCCGGTGGGGTCCGATGGCGGGCGGGGGCGGGAG
>NZ_BRCY01000059.1:0-1590 GCF_023708045.1 Halomonas sp. NCCP-2165 | reverse complement strand
CCCCTCCCCGGCCGCCGGGTTTACCCCCAGACTGGCTGGCCCGCCGCTTTTGTTGTCACCGCGTGGAACCCATGCGGAATCCACAGGGGAAGCAACGAAAAACCGCCGCTGGACTATAGTCCTAAGCGGCGGTTTTTACTGTGTTTTCTGGTCGGAGCGACAGGATTCGAACCTGCGACCTCTGCAACCCCATTGCAGCGCGCTACCAAGCTGCGCCACGCTCCGACTCGTTTCCGGCGCTTCGTGTGCCCCGAGAACGAGGCGTATATTACCAAGATTTCGGAAAATGAAAACCCCTGATTTGCGATTTTTTTCAAATGCTTGGCTTCGGGGCTCGGGAGGGCCGGCTCGGCATGGTCGAAATCCCCGAGCCGATCGCCGGGGCCGTGCTAAGCGCCTTGCCCCGCTCAGGAGAAGAAGACGCTCAGCCGGCTAAGCAGGGTGTAGTGGGACTCCAGGGCCATCAGGGCGGCCAGGAAGAGCAACGCACCCGGCGGCAGCAACACCGTGACCACGATCGCCAGCCGCTCCCAGGCCAGATGCATAAAGACCGCCATGATCAGTCCCGCCTTGAGCAGCATAAAGGCGGTGATCAGCAGCCACTTGAGGTGCCCCTCCAGGCCGACATAGTCGACCGCATAGGAGAAGACGCTGAGCACGAAGAGCGCCAGCCATACCCAGAGGTAGGCGCGCAATGGTGGATGAGCGGACTCCGACATGACGACCTCCCGCTACCAGAGGTAGAAGAACGCGAAGATAAAGACCCACACCAGATCGACGAAGTGCCAGTAGAGCCCCAGGGACTCCACCATGGCATAGCGTCCCCGCCGCCGGGTCATGAAGCCCGGGCGCCGCTCGCCCAGGGAGCCCCGCCAGGCCTTGACCGTCATGATCACCAGGAAGAGGACGCCGATGCTGACATGGGTGCCGTGGAAGCCGGTGATCAAAAAGAAGCTGGCGCCGAATTGCGCCGCTCCCCAGGGATTGCCCCAGGGCCGGACGCCCTCCTCGATCAGCTTGGTCCACTCGAAGGCCTGCATGCCCACGAAGGTCAAGCCCAGCAGCGCCGTCACTCCCAGCAACAGGGCCGTCGCGCCACGCCGCCCGGCATGGGCGGACTTGACGGCCAGGGCCATGGTGCCGCTGCTGCTGATCAGCACGAAGGTCATGATGGCGATCAGCAGCAGGGGGACCGCCTCGCCCCCCAGGTGCAGGGCGAACACCTCGCCGGCATCGGGCCAGGGCTCGGTGGCGGCGATGCGCAGCGCCATATACCCCACCAGGAAGCAGGCGAAGATAAACACATCGCTGAGGATAAACAGCCAGATCATCGCCTTGTCCCAGGGCATGGCGAAGACCCGACGATCCGCCGTCCAGTCGGCGACCAGGTCTCGTCCGGCCTCGGCGAGGCGCGATGGGGAACCCTGTGAATCGCTCATGATCGCCTCCTCAGGTCATCAGCAGCAGCATGAAGAGCACGCCCCACACCAGCAGCAGGAAGTGCCAGTAGAGGGCGGCCAGTTCGACGCCGGGAGCGATATCTCCCCCCCGCCCCAGGCGCCGCCAGGTACGCCACCAGGCCACCATCCC
>NZ_BRCY01000058.1:0-1864 GCF_023708045.1 Halomonas sp. NCCP-2165 | reverse complement strand
GGGTGGCACAGCCGGCCAGCAGGGCCAGCATCAGCAGGGGGGCGAGCAGTCGCGTCATGGGGTGTCCCGGTCAAGCAGAGAGGGCTGGCGTTGCAGCAGGTCGTCGATCAAGGGGCGTGTCGCGAAGCGTTCCAGGGCCTCGGCGAGGCGGGCTCGGGCCTCGTCGTGGCGGCCCAGGGCCCAGAGCACCTCGATCAGGTGGGCGGCCACTTCCTGGTCCGGCATCAGCGCGTAGGCGCGCTCCAGGTGGGGCAGGGCGGCCTCGGGGGCGCCCTGGCGATAGCGCAGCCAGCCCAGGCTATCGAGGATGGCGGCGTTATCGGGGGCCAGCTCGTGGGCCCGGGTGATCAGGTCCTCGGCCTCGTCGAGGCGGCGATCCTCGTCCGCATAGGTGTAGCCCAGGGCATTCAGGGCCAGGGCGTTGTCCGGGTCGCGGCGCAGCAGTTCGCGCAGGTCGGCTTCCATGGCGGCGACCTCGCCGGCCTGGTAGGCCCGCATGGCGCGCAGGTAACGCAGCTCGGCGTCGGCCGGGTGGCGCACCAGCAGGCGGTCCAGCAGGGCCGTCGCCTCGGCGGAGCGCTCGCGCTCGTCGAGCAGTTCCACCTCCAGGACGGCCAGGCGGCTGGCCTCGTCGGGATGGCGGCGGCGCTCCTCGGCGAGCCACTCGCGGGCCTCGTCGAAGCGTCCCGCCTCGTCGAGCAGGCGGACCGCCTGCAGGCGGGCGGCGAGGAAGACCTCCCCCGGCGGCACCTGGCGATAGTAGAGCAGGGCATTGTCCACCTCGCCCTCGGCGGCGGCGATGCCGCCCAGCAGCAGGTAGGCCGGCGCCGGGGTGTCGTCGGCGTCGATCAGCGGCAGCAGCAGGCGGCGGGCCGGGGCCGGGGCGTCATGCTCCAGGTAGAGGCGCGCCAGCGCCAGGCGCAGCTCCTGGTGTTCGCCGTGGTAGGCCAGCAGGCTGTCGGTCTGGGCCTCGGCGGCGGCCACCCGGCCCAGCTGCAGCTCCGCCTGGGCCAGGGCCAGGGTGAAGCGGCTGTCGTCCGGGGCCAATGCCAGGCCGCGCCGCGCCGCGCGCCGGGCGCCGGCGCCGTCCTCGGCCTCCAGGGCCAGTTGGGCGCGCAGCAGCCACAGGGCCGGATCATGGGGGCGCGCCTCGGCGAGGCGGGTCAGCCGGGCCTCGGCGGCGAGGCGCTCGCCGCTGGCGGCCTCCAGCAGGGCGGTGGCCAGGGCCGCGTCATGATGTCGCGGCGCCTCAGTGGGCAGCGTCTCGAGGAAGGCGCGCAGCCGCTCCCGCAGCGGCGGCAGGTAGGCGCCCTGCTCGATGGCCAGCTCGGCGAAGCCGGCGAGATCGCCTTCAGCGCCGCGTTCGCTCAACGCCAGGCGTGCCTCCAGGGCGCCCTCCCAGTCGCCCCGCTGCAGGGCCAGGCTGGCCAGCAGGCGCAGCGGTCCTTGTGCCTCGGGGGCCTGCTCCTGCCAGCGGCGGGCGGCCTCCTCCAGCAGGCTCATGTCCTCGCTGAAGCGCGCCGCCAGGGCGGCGCGCTCCACCAGGGCGGGGTCGCCGTAGCGCTCGGCGGCGCTCAGGTAGCCCTCGGTGGCGCGCCGGTAGTCGCCGCGCTGGCCGGCCAGCTCCGCCGTCAGCAGGCTGGCCAGGCCCTCGGCGTCCAGGCCCTGGGTCACCGGCGGGGCGCTGGCCAGGGGATCCGCCACCGGCGGTGCCGGGGGCGTGAAGGGCGTCCCCTGGCAGGCGGCGAGCAGGGTGCTGAGCAGCAGGGGAGGCAGCAGGCGTGGGGGCATGGTGAGCTCATTCCGTGGAACCTGGCCTCAGCATAACGGCTGAGGGGGGGGAGGCAACAGGGCAATGTGGGGG
>NZ_BRCY01000057.1:0-2206 GCF_023708045.1 Halomonas sp. NCCP-2165 | reverse complement strand
CGCCTGGGGGGATGCCTCCGGCTCCTGGGCCGCCGCCGCGGGGGGGCTGGGCGGTGTCGGGGCGGCGGTATTATCCCGGCCAATATCGGTCGCGGGGGAGGCCTCATGCCCGGCGTCCATCGGCTGGCTCGACGCCGCTTCGGCGCGCAGTGGCAATGGCGTCTGGGCCGGCCGGGGCACGCCCTGGGGGCGGAAGGCCAGCATGCGCAGCAGGGTCATCTCCAGGGCGGCACGGGGATCGGGGGCCTGGCCCATATCGGCCCGGCCCTGGAGGCCGATCTGGTAGTAGAGCTGAATATCCTCGGCGGTAAAGCGCGCGGCCAGGGCCAGCAGGGCATCGCGGTCGCCATGGGCGTTGCTGACGCCTGCCGGGACCATCTGCGCCACCGCCAGGCGATGCAGCACCCCGACCAGGTCATCCAGCACCCCGGCGAAATCGGGCCCCTGCTCCGCCAGGCCGGCCACCTCGGCCAGCAGTTGGGCGGCATCCACCGCGGCCAGGGCCTCCAGCAGGGCCAGCACATGGCGGTGATCCAGGGTCCCCAGCATCGCCGCCACATCGCCGTGGCGCACCTCCCCCTGACCGAAGGCGATGGCCTGGTCGGTGAGGCTCATCGCATCGCGCATGGAACCATCCGCGGCCTTGCCCAGCAGCCACAGGGCGCTCTCGTCGAAGGCCACCCGTTCGGCGGTCAGCACCTGGGTCAGGTGCTCCACCACTCGCTCCGGCGGCATATTCTTCAGGGTGAACTGCAGGCAGCGCGACAGCACCGTCACCGGCAGCTTCTGCGGGTCGGTGGTGGCCAGCAGGAACTTCACATGGGGCGGCGGCTCTTCCAGCGTCTTGAGCAGCGCATTGAAGCTGTGTGTGGAGAGCATGTGCACCTCATCGATAAGGTACACCTTGTAGCGCCCCTGGGTGGGCGCGTACTGGACGTTGTCGAGCAGTTCCCGGGTGTCCTCCACCTTGGTGCGCGACGCCGCATCCACCTCGATCAGGTCGACGAAACGCCCCTCGTCGATGGCTCGGCACGCCTCGCAGGTGCCACAGGGGGTGGAGGTCACCGCCTCGTCGCCCTCGCCCTTGGCGGTACAGTTCAGGCACTTGGCCAGGATACGCGCCAGGGTGGTCTTGCCCACCCCGCGGGTGCCCGTAAACAGATAGGCATGGTGCAGGCGGCCCTGATCCAGGGCATTGACCAGTGCGCGACGCACATGGTCTTGTCCGACCAGTTCATGGAAGGTGCGCGGACGCCATTTGCGGGCCAAGACCTGATAGCTCATGCAGTACGGAATCCTTACGCCAAGAAGTGAGGAGCGCCGCCCCTGGGCCGCGCGATAACCCCCTATTCTAGCGGTTGGGGCCCATAGCGGAAAGCGAAGCAACCGCCGGCTACCGCCTCAACGCTACTCCTTGCGCTGGGCCCGGCTCATCAGGAAAAGCGCCGCGGCGAGGGCCAGTACCGATAGCGCCAGGTAGATGGCATCCAGCGGGGTCTGGAAACGAATGTCCACCACGGCGCGGAAGAACTCGATGATCACCGCCAGCACCACGACCCGGGCGATCTTGTCCTTGAGCTGATCGAAGGAGTGAACATTGAAGGGATGGTGGGGCGTATGCTCCTCGGCCTGCTCGATGGGCGACACGAACAGCCGATAGACTCCCAGGCCGAAGATCAACAGGACGATCGCCACCAGGTAGATATCCACCGCCAAGACCACGCTGGGCACCAGGGTATCGTGGATATCCGCGGTGCCACCGACGGCATAGTAGGTCAGGGTGGCGATCACCAGCTTGATGATATCGATGGTCCCGATGGCGAAGAGCACCACGGCGGCGACCAGGCTCGGCAGCACGGCCAGCATCACCAGAAACCGCGAGTTCCATAGCCAGCGCTCGAACTGTCGCTCCCTGGCGCCCTGCTTGGGGGAATTGGGCCCGGACTCCGTCGTCATGCATCGCTCCTTATCGCGTCTTGGTGCCACCAGCCTAGCACTCCATCATACGCCGATCGCCAGCCACCAAACGAAAAACCCCCAGCCTCTGTCGACGCTGGGGTTTTCTCTGAAGAAGTGCCTGACAATAATCGCGCCGGGCTCCGGGACTCGACTCGTCTCATCCTGAGACTCGCCCTTCGGGCCCGCTGACGCGGTTTCCGCCGGTTCCCGACAGGCGGGATCCATGGGGAGGCCCCTAAACGACGAA
>NZ_BRCY01000056.1:0-3215 GCF_023708045.1 Halomonas sp. NCCP-2165 | reverse complement strand
TCTGAAGAAGTGCCTGACGATGACCTACTCTCGCATGGGGAGACCCCACACTACCATCGGCGCTGAGCGGTTTCACTGCTGAGTTCGGCATGGGATCAGGTGGTTCCCACTCGCTATGGTCGTCAGGCGTAAACGGTGGCCGGCTGCGCTGATGTCGCAACCCGCCTATGAATCATGCTGTTGACGTTCGTCTCATGTATCCGGCGCGTACCATCGCGCAGACCCCTTGGGGTTATATGGTCAAGCCTCACGGGCCATTAGTATCGGTTAGCTCAACGCCTCACAGCGCTTCCACACCCGACCTATCAACCAGCTCGTCTTGCTGGACCCTTTAGGAGGCGCAAGGCCTCAGGGAAGTCTCATCTTGAAGGGGGCTTCCCGCTTAGATGCTTTCAGCGGTTATCCTGTCCGCACATAGCTACCCGGCAATGCCACTGGCGTGACAACCGGAACACCAGAGGTGCGTCCACTCCGGTCCTCTCGTACTAGGAGCAGCTCTTCTCAAACTTCCGACGCCCACGGCAGATAGGGACCGAACTGTCTCACGACGTTCTAAACCCAGCTCGCGTACCACTTTAAATGGCGAACAGCCATACCCTTGGGACCGACTTCAGCCCCAGGATGTGATGAGCCGACATCGAGGTGCCAAACACCGCCGTCGATGTGAACTCTTGGGCGGTATCAGCCTGTTATCCCCGGAGTACCTTTTATCCGTTGAGCGATGGCCCTTCCATACAGAACCACCGGATCACTAGAACCTACTTTCGTACCTGCTCGACGTGTCTGTCTCGCAGTCAAGCACCCTTATGCTCTTGCACTCATTGCACGATTTCCGACCGTGCTGAGGGTACCTTCGTGCTCCTCCGTTACGCTTTGGGAGGAGACCGCCCCAGTCAAACTACCCACCACACACTGTCCTCGCCCCGGATAACGGGGCTGAGTTAGAACGCCAATGATGCCAGGCTGGTATTTCAAGGTTGGCTCCACCCGAACTGGCGTCCGGGTTTCCAAGCCTCCCAGCTATCCTACACAAGCAACATCAGCGTCCAGTGTGAAGCTATAGTAAAGGTTCACGGGGTCTTTCCGTCTAGCCGCGGGTACACAGCATCTTCACTGCGATTTCAATTTCACTGAGTCTCGGGTGGAGACAGTGTGGCCATCATTACGCCATTCGTGCAGGTCGGAACTTACCCGACAAGGAATTTCGCTACCTTAGGACCGTTATAGTTACGGCCGCCGTTTACCGGGGCTTCGATCAGGAGCTTCGGCCGGAGCCTAACACCATCAATTAACCTTCCGGCACCGGGCAGGCGTCACACCCTATACGTCCGCTTGCGCGTTTGCAGAGTGCTGTGTTTTTAATAAACAGTTGCAGCCACCTGGTATCTTCGACCGGTTCGTGCTTCCACCGCGGGGTGTTCACACTACGCCGGCGTGCCTTCTCCCGAAGTTACGGCACCATTTTGCCTAGTTCCTTCACCCGAGTTCTCTCAAGCGCCTTAGGATTCTCACCCTGACCACCTGTGTCGGTTTGGGGTACGGTCACACACCATCTGAAGCTTAGAGGCTTTTCCTGGAAGCGTGGCATCAATGACTTCCAGACCGTAGTCTGTTCGTCTCGTCTCTCGGCTTTAAGGACCCGGATTTGCCTGAGTCCTCGGCCTACTGACTTTCACCAGGACAACCAACGCCTGGCTCACCTAGCCTTCTTCGTCCCCCCATCGCAATGGTGTGAGGTACGGGAATATTAACCCGTTTCCCATCGACTACGCCTTTCGGCCTCGCCTTAGGGGCCGACTCACTCTGCTCCGATTAGCGTCGAACAGAAACCCTTGGTCTTCCGGCGGGGGAGTTTTTCACTCCCCTTATCGTTACTCATGTCAGCATTCGCACTCGTGATACCTCCAGCGAGCTTCTCAACTCACCTTCATTGGCTTACACGACGCTCCTCTACCGCTCGTCATTCGACGAACCCGTAGCTTCGGCACCTGGTTTGAGCCCCGTTACATCTTCCGCGCAGGCCGACTCGACTAGTGAGCTATTACGCTTTCTTTAAAGGATGGCTGCTTCTAAGCCAACCTCCTAGCTGTCTAAGCCTTCCCACATCGTTTCCCACTTAACCAGGATTTTGGGGCCTTAGCTGACGGTCTGGGTTGTTTCCCTTTTCACGACGGACGTTAGCACCCGCCGTGTGTCTCCCACGCTGCACTCACCGGTATTCGGAGTTTGCCTCGGGTTGGTAAGCCGGGATGGCCCCCTAGCCGAAACAGTGCTCTACCCCCGGCGGTGATACGTGAGGCGCTACCTAAATAGCTTTCGAGGAGAACCAGCTATCTCCGGGCTTGATTAGCCTTTCACTCCGATCCACAAGTCATCCAAATCTTTTTCAACAGATCCTGGTTCGGTCCTCCAGTTGATGTTACTCAACCTTCAACCTGCTCATGGATAGATCGCCCGGTTTCGGGTCTATACCCAGCGACTGGTCGCCCAGTTAAGACTCGGTTTCCCTACGCCTCCCCTATACGGTTAAGCTCGCCACTGAATATAAGTCGCTGACCCATTATACAAAAGGTACGCGGTCACAGAACGAGTCTGCTCCCACTGCTTGTACGCATACGGTTTCAGGATCTATTTCACTCCCCTCTCCGGGGTTCTTTTCGCCTTTCCCTCACGGTACTGGTTCACTATCGGTCAGCCAGGAGTATTTAGCCTTGGAGGATGGTCCCCCCGTCTTCAGTCAAGGTTTCACGTGCCCCGACCTACTCGATTTCACTGGATCAGGTTTTCGGCTACGGGACTATCACCCGCTATGGTCGAGCTTCCCAGCTCGTTCGCCTAACCAGTCACCAGCTTAAGGGCTGGTCCCCGTTCGCTCGCCGCTACTTGGGGAATCTCGGTTGATTTCTTTTCCTCGGGGTACTTAGATGTTTCAGTTCCCCCGGTTCGCCTCCCAACACCTATGGATTCAGTGTGGGATACCCAGCTTGTGCTGGGTGGGTTTCCCCATTCGGAAATGTCCGGGTCACAGGTTGTTTGCCACCTCACCGAACCTTATCGCAGGCTACAACGTCCTTCATCGCCTCTGGCTGCCAAGGCATCCACCGTATGCGCTTAATCGCTTGACCATATAACCCGAAAGGGTCTGGTCGCGATTGGTACGATAATTGCCGGATACGCTTGAGACGTATCGTCAATTTGTCAGCATGATTCATATT
>NZ_BRCY01000055.1:0-5284 GCF_023708045.1 Halomonas sp. NCCP-2165 | reverse complement strand
GTCCCCCACCCCGGCGGCCTCACCGCCCCCTGCCTGGTGATCGAGGGCGACGGCGGCGAGGAATGGGCCCCGATGCCGGCCCTGGAGTGGCGCACCACCGATGCCGAGACCCTGCACCGGCGCCTCGCCGACAGCGGCCTGGTGGGCCTGGGTGGCGCCGGCTTCCCCAGCCAGCTCAAGGCGCGTCTCGGCGAACACCACGCCATCGATACCCTGGTGGTCAATGCCGCCGAGTGCGAGCCCTATATCAGCGCCGACGACATGACCCTGCGCCGGCATGCCGCCGAGGTGCTGGAGGGCGCCCGGCTGCTGGCCCGCCTGCTGGGCGCCGAGCGGATCCTGGTGGGCATCGAGGATGACAAGCCCGAGGCCCTCGCCGCCCTGAACACGGCGATCGCCGCCGCCGAGAGCACGCCCACCATCGAGCTAACGGTGATCGAGACCCGCTACCCCAGCGGCGGCGAAACCCAGCTGATTCGCCGCCTGCTGGGGCGCCAGGTGCCCAGCGGTGGCCTGCCCGCCGATGTGGGCGTGGTCTGTCATAACCCCGGCACCCTCTGGGCGGCGCTGGCGGCGGTGCGTGACGGCCGCCCCCAGGTCTCCCGGGTGGTGACCCTGACCGGCGAGGCCCTGACACGCCCCGGCAACGTGATCGCCCGCCTGGGCACGCCGCTGGCCGAATTGCTCGAGGATGCCGGCCTCGACCGGGACCGCCTGGCCAGGCTGGTGATGGGCGGCCCGCTGATGGGCCAGTCCCTGACGCGGCTGGACCTGCCGCTGATCAAGACCGCCAACTGTTTGATCGCCGCCAGCGCCGAGGAGCTCCCGCCCCCGCCCCCGCCGCGACCCTGCATCCGCTGCGGCGACTGCGAGACGGCCTGCCCGGTGGCCCTGGCTCCCCAGCGGCTGCTGGCCTTCGCCCAGGCGGAGGCCGACGACAAGGCCCGGGAACTGGCGCTGTTCGACTGCATCGAGTGCGGGGCCTGCGACTATGTGTGCCCCAGCCATCTGCCCCTGGTGGCCCAGTTCCGCGCCGCCAAGGATCGCCTGCGCCACAAGGACGCCGAGGCCAAGCGCGCCGAGCGGGCCCGCCACCGCTATGAGGGCCGCCAGGCGCGCCTAGAGCGCGAGGCCGCCGAGAAGGAGGCGCGACGCCAGGCGCGGCGCCAGGCGGCCAGCCGGCCGGCCTCCCAAGCCACGCCCCACGGCGGCGGTGGCGGCCAGGAAGCGGTCAAGAGCCTGCGCATCGCCCAGGCCGCCGCCAAGGCCGCGCTGCGCAAGGCGGAACGCGCCCTGGCCCGGGCCAGCGATGCCGACGCGGCGACCCTGGCGGACCTGGAGACCCAGCGCGCCACCGCCGAGGAGCATCTCAAGGCCGCCGAGGCCCGACTCGAAGTGGCCCAGGCCCAGGACAGCGGCCAGGGCCATGCCAAACACAGCGCCGAGGAGCGTCCATGAGCCTGATGCATGCCAGCACGGCCCAGTCCGTGCCGGGCACCCCCGGCGTGATGCGCTGGGTACTGGTCGCCACCCTGCCCGGCATCGCCCTGATGACCTGGCACTTCGGCTGGGGGGTGCTGGCCAATGTGCTGGTGGCCGGGGGCCTGGCCATGGCCCTGGAGGCGCTGATGCTGCGCCTGCGCGGACGGGCGGTACGCGCCACCCTGGGCGATCACAGCGCCCTGGTCAGTGGCGTGCTGCTGGGCGCCGCCCTGCCGCCCTTCGCCCCCTGGTGGCTGCTGCTGGTGGGCGTCGCCGCGGCCATCGTGGTGGCCAAGCACCTCTACGGCGGCCTGGGCCAGAACCTCTTCAACCCCGCCATGGTGGGCTATGCCCTGCTGCTGATCGCCTTCCCGGTGCCCATGACCCAGTGGGTGGCGCCGCTGGGGCTGGTCGGCCCCGAGGCGCTCTCGCCCCTGGAGGCGCTGCGCCAGTTGGCCGGCCTGGGCCCGGGGCTCGATGCCCTGAGCGGCGCCACGCCCCTGGATGCCTTCAAGCACAAGCCCCCCGGGCTGATGGCCCAGGAATTCTGGGCCGGCGAGCCGCTGCCCCCCGGCGCCCAGGCCGCCTGGCGCGACGTCGCCCTGGGCTGGCTGGCCGGCGGCGCCCTGCTGCTGTGGCGCCGGCTGATCGACTGGCGCATCCCCCTGGCCCTGCTCGGCAGCCTGACGCTGCTCTCGGGCCTGCTCTACGCCGGCGACCCCAGCCAGCACGGCTCCCCTGCCTTTCACCTGTTCGCCGGGGCGGCCATCTTCGGCGCCTGTTTTATCGCCACCGATCCGGTCAGCGCCGCCGCCGGTCGCCACGGTCGCTGGCTCTATGGCGCCGCCATCGGCGTGCTGGTGGTGGTGATCCGTACCCAGGGCGCCTACCCGGATGCCATCGCCTTCGCCGTCCTGCTGATGAACTTCGCCGTGCCGCTGATCGATCATCTCCTGCCGCCCCGGCCCCTGGGCCGCCGCCATCGGGAGACCTCGCCATGAGCCTGCTGCCCGCCATTCGCCGCGCCAGCCTGGGCCTCGGCCTCTTCGCCCTGGTCACCGCCGGGGTCGTCGCCGGTACCCGGGCGCTCACCGCCGAGCGCATCGCCGAGAACCAGCGCGCCGAGGAGTACCGGCTGCTGCGGGAGGTGCTGCCCGAGGGGCTGCGCGACCTGCCGGTGGAGGCCGTGCTCGCCGGGCGGCTGACCCTGCCCGCCAGCGAGGCGGTGGGGCAGCGGGTGCCCTTCCCGGCCTGGCGCGTCGAGCGCGACGGCCGGGCGGCGCTGATCCTGCCGGTGGTGGCCCAGGGCTATGGCGGCCCCATCCATCTGCTGGTGGGCATCGACCGGCAGGGGCGCCTGGGCGGCGTGCGGGTCACCCGCCACCAGGAGACCCCGGGGCTCGGCGATCCCATCGAGCGGCGCAAGAGCGACTGGATCCTCGCCTTCGAGGGCAAGAGCCTCGAGGCCCCGCCCCGGGCGCGCTGGGCGGTGCGCCCGGATGGCGGCGACTTCGACAGCTTCACCGGCGCCACCATCACCCCCCGGGCGGTGGTCGCGGCGGTCAGGCGCGCCCTCGACTATGTGGAGGCCGAAGGCGAGGCCCTCTTCACAGCACCGGAGGAAGGCCCATGAGCCCTCCCGCTCTCTCCACCCTGGCCCGGGACGGCCTCTGGGACAATAACCCGGCCCTGGTACAGCTGCTGGGGCTCTGCCCGCTGCTGGCGGTGAGCGCCAGCGTGGTCAACGCCCTGGGCCTGGCCCTGGCCACCCTGGGGGTGCTGATGGGCAGCAACCTGGCGGTCTCGCTGATTCGCCGGCGGGTGCCCACGGCGGTGCGCCTGCCCGCCTTCGTGATGATCATCGCCGCCTTCGTCACCTGCGCCGACCTGCTGATGGCCGCCTACGCCTTTGAACTGCACAAGGTGTTGGGGATCTTTATCCCGCTGATCGTCACCAACTGCGCCATCCTCGGCCGCGCCGACGCCTTCGCCGCCCGCCAGCCGCCGCTGCCGGCGCTGCTTGACGGCCTGATGATGGGGCTCGGCTTCGGTGCCGTCCTGGTACTGCTGGGGGCCATTCGCGAGCTGTTCGGCCAGGGCACCCTCTTCGCCGGCCTCGACCTGCTGCTGGGCCCCCTCGCCGCCGACTGGCAACTGACCCTGATTCCCGACTACGACTTCCTCTTCCTGGTGCTGCCGCCCGGGGCCTTCTTCACCGCCGGCCTGCTGATCGCCCTGAAGAACGCCATCGACGACCGGCGGCGCCGGGCCGCCGCGCCCACGCCCCGGGAGCGCATTCGCGTCACCGGCACCCCACGCTGACGAGGCCCTGATGAACGCCGAGAAACGCTTCGAGATCTTCGCCCGACTGCGCGAGCACAATCCCGAGCCCACCACCGAGCTCGACTGGAGCAGCCCCTTCGAGCTGCTCACCGCGGTGCTGCTCTCCGCCCAGGCCACCGACGTGGGAGTCAACAAGGCCACCGCCCGCCTCTTCCCGGTGGCCAATACCCCCCAAGCGATCCTCGACCTGGGCCTCGACGGCCTCAAGGCGCATATCAAGACCATCGGCCTCTACAACACCAAGGCCGAGAACCTGATGAAGACCTGCCGGATCCTGATCGACCGGCACGGCGGCGAGGTACCCCGGACCCGGGCCGCCCTGGAGGCGCTGCCGGGGGTGGGGCGCAAGACCGCCAACGTCATCCTCAACACCGCCTTCGGCCAGCCCACTATCGCCGTGGACACCCATATCTTCCGGGTGTCGAACCGCACCGGCATCGCCAAGGGCAAGGACGTCCTGGAGGTGGAGAAGAAGCTGCTGCGCCATGTGCCCCGGGAATTTCGCCAAGACGCCCACCACTGGCTGATCCTCCACGGTCGCTACACCTGCGTGGCCCGCCGGCCCCGCTGCGGCAGCTGCGTGATCGAGGACCTCTGCGAGTTCAAGGACAAGGTCGAGCCCTAGTAGGCCGGTGTTGCCCTGGGGGCAGTACTCGCAAAGACGCCGTGCATCCATCCATGGAAGCTCGACTTTATCGTCCATGATAAAGACGCTCTGCCCTGCCCCCGGAGCCCCTCAGCCATTCCAACCGCGATAGCCCTGCCATACTGGGCCATATCCGGGTCACACTGAATGTCGGAGGTCCCGATGGTCGCCCTCAAGTACCTGCTGTTGCCGCCGCTGATCAACCTGCTGCTGATCCTGCTGGGCCTGGCCCTGGGGCCGCGGCGCCTGCTGGGCGGGCTGCTGCTGGGCCTGGGGCTGGCGAGCCTGGCCCTGCTGGCCACCCCCATGGCCAGCCACCTGCTGCGCCAGGGCCTGGAGCCCTACCCGGTGATCGGCCCCGGCCAGTGGCGCCAGGCCCAGGCCATCGTGATACTCGGCGGCGGTCGCGACTATGACGCCAGCGAGTTCGGCTGGGGGGACGCCCCGGCCAACGCCACCTGGCGACGCCTGGCCTATGGCGCCAAGCTGCACCGGGACAGCGGCCTGCCGATCCTGGTCAGCGGCGGCCGGGTCCACGACGAGCACAGTGCCGAGGCGAGTTTGATGGCCGCGGCCCTACGCGAGGTGTTCCGGGTGCCGGTGCGCTGGATGGAGGGCGAGAGTCGCCATACCGCCGAGAATGCTCGCTTCAGCGCGCAGATGCTGAATCGGGATGGCATTACCCGGGTGGCGCTGGTCTCTCAGGCCTGGCACCTGCCCCGGGCGGTGGCGGCATTCGAGGCGGCGGGGCTGACGGTGATCCCGGCCCCCACCGGCTTCGCCAGCGCCCGGGGCAGGTGCCAGGCCTGAGAG
>NZ_BRCY01000054.1:0-5502 GCF_023708045.1 Halomonas sp. NCCP-2165 | reverse complement strand
CGATTAGGGGCGGGCCAGGGGTGGCGCGGCCTGGCGCCGACTCCGGGGCGCGACGACTCGGCTCGCGGCACTGGCTTGTCGAAAAAAATGCGCAGAAGTCGTTGACTTCCCTCGGGGTCTCTGTAGAATGCGTCGCCACGAGTTCAGGGGTGGTTAGCTCAGTTGGAAGAGCACCAGCCTTACAAGCTGGGGGTCACTGGTTCGAGCCCAGTACCACCCACCATCTCGACAGGGAGATGGCTGAAGTCGTAGGAAATGCGAGTGGACCGGTAGTTCAGTTGGTTAGAATGCCGGCCTGTCACGCCGGAGGTCGCGGGTTCGAGTCCCGTCCGGTCCGCCAGTATTTCCAGATAGCCCGGAAGGCGCTATCGCAATGCGCAGGTTTGCCCTTGTGGACCGGTAGTTCAGTTGGTTAGAATGCCGGCCTGTCACGCCGGAGGTCGCGGGTTCGAGTCCCGTCCGGTCCGCCACGGGTGACGCCTCGCAATGCAAATTAGCCTTGTCTACGTGGGTGATTAGCTCAGTTGGTTAGAGCACCAGCCTCACATGCTGGGGGTCACTGGTTCGAATCCGGTATCACCCACCACGCGGACCGGTAGTTCAGTTGGTTAGAATGCCGGCCTGTCACGCCGGAGGTCGCGGGTTCGAGTCCCGTCCGGTCCGCCATCGAGATTCCCGAAACGCCCCAGGTCATTTGGCCTGGGGCGTTTTCGTATGCTCCCTCCTTTTTCGCTTTTGCCCCTATGCTGTAGAGCGGCCGCCGGCCACTGCCTCGGGCCTTGGTCGTATGGCTGCGCTTGTCCCCTTCGGCTAGATTGTCATACAGTTGTTTGAATTGGTGTCGCCAACGAGGCCTTGACCGTGACCGACTATCCGAACCTCTTTCGCCCCCTGACCCTGGGCCATCTGACGTTGCCCAACCGCATCCTGATGGGCTCCATGCACACCAACCTCGAGGAGGCGCCCGACGGCTTCGCGCGCCTGGCGGCCTTCTATGCCGAACGCGCCAGGGCCGGAGTCGGCCTGATCGTCTCCGGCGGCATCGCGCCCAATCCCGAGGGCGCGGTCTTCGAGGACGCCGCCAAGCTCACCACCGCCGAGGAGGCCGCGGCGCATCGCCAGGTGGTGGAAGCGGTGCACGGCGAGGGGGGGCGCATCTGCCTGCAGATCCTGCATGCCGGGCGCTACGCTTACTCGCCGGCCCTGGTGGCGCCCTCGGCGATCCAGGCGCCCATCAACCCCTTCCTGCCCCGGGCCCTGGAGGGTGCCGAGGTGGAGGCGCAGATCGAGGATTATGTACGCTGTGCCCAGCTGGCCCGGGAGGCCGGCTACGATGGCGTCGAGGTGATGGGCTCCGAGGGCTACCTGATCAACCAGTTTGTCTGCGCCCGCACCAATCACCGCGAGGACGAGTGGGGCGGCAGCTTCGACAAGCGCATCCGCTTCCCGGTGGAGATCGTGCGCCGCATCCGCGAGGCCCTGGGTCCCGACTTCCTGATCATCTTCCGCCTCTCCATGCTCGACCTGGTGGAGGAGGGCAGCAGCTGGCAGGAGGTGGTGGCCCTGGGGCGGGCCATCGAGGCCGCCGGTGCCAGCCTGATCAATACCGGTATCGGCTGGCACGAGGCGCGGGTGCCGACCATCGTCACCAGCGTGCCCCGGGCCGTCTTTACCGAGGTGACCCGGCGCATGAAGGCGGAGCTGTCGATTCCGCTGATCACCACCAATCGCATCAATATGCCGGAGGTGGCGGAGCGGGTGCTGGCCGAGGGCCATGCCGACATGGTCTCCATGGCGCGCCCCTTCCTGGCCGACGCCGACTGGGTGATCAAGGCCGCCGAGGGGCGTCGCGACGAGATCAACACCTGCATCGCCTGCAACCAGGCCTGCCTGGATCACACCTTCGAGGGCAAGCTGACCTCCTGCCTGGTCAACCCGCGGGCCTGCCACGAGACCGAGTGGCGCCTCGAGCCCGCCGCCGAGCCCAAGCGGGTGGCGGTGGTGGGGGGTGGCCCCGCCGGCCTGGCGGCGGCGGTGACCGCGGCTCGCCGTGGCCATGAGGTGGTGCTCTTCGAGCGCCGCGCCGAGCTGGGTGGCCAGTTCAACTACGCCCGCAAGATTCCCGGCAAGGAGGAGTTCGACGAGACCCTGCGCTACTACCGGGTGATGCTCGACAAGCACCGGGTCAGGGTGCGCCTCAACAGCGAGCCCTCGGTGCATGAGCTGGCCGCTTTCGATGCGGTGCTGCTGGCCACCGGGGTCAGGCCCCGGGAGCTCGACCTGCCGGGCATCGACCATCCCAAGGTGATGAGCTATCCCATGGCCATCGTCCACCCGGAACGGGTGGGGCCGCGGGTCGCGATTATCGGTGCCGGCGGCATCGGCTTCGATGTGGCGGAGTTGCTGACCCATGTGGGCGCGTCGGGCGTGGATCGCGACGCCTGGTGCCGCGAGTGGGGGGTGGATCTCGAGGTGCGCGAGCGAGGCGGATTGATGGCGCCGCAGCGTCCCGAGACGCCGCGTCGAGTCTTCCTGCTTCAGCGCAAGGCCTCCAAGCCCGGCAAGGGGCTGGGCAAGACCACCGGTTGGGTGCATCGCGCCTCCCTCAGGCATCGTGGCGTCGAGGCGCTGGCCGGCTGCGACTACGTGGGTATCGACGATGAGGGCCTGCATATTCGCCTCGACGGTGAGCCCCGTTGCCTCGCGGTGGACAGCATCGTCGTCTGTGCCGGCCAGGAGTCGGTGCGTGACCTGCTGGAGCCGCTGCAAGGCGCCGGCGTCCGGGTACGGCTGATCGGCGGCGCCGATCATGCCGGCGAACTGGATGCCAAGCGCGCCATCGATCAGGGCACCCGCGCCGCGGCGGCACTCTAGTTATAATTAACTTTTTGTTTCTGCAAGACTTTCTGCGCCCACCGACGAGCTATCGTCGGTGGGCGCTTGCATCTAAAGTCTCGAGTGGTGTGAACGAACCCTGGAGCCTCTGCTGCGTCATACGGATAGGGCCCGCGATGGTCATCCGTTGAAATATCGCCTTGGCCAGCACCGTCTCTACCTAATGTATAGGGCTACGCTGAGGGTACCCATCTCGGTCGCCGTGAACCTTGTGCGACGCCCGAGTCACCGGGCTTAAGGAGGCTTCGATGAGCATCTTCGATCATGTGCAGAATCGCTACGAGCGGGTTCAGCAGGAGGAAATGAGCCTGCAGGAATACCTCGAGCTGTGTCGCGGCGAGCCCACGGCCTATGCCACCGCCGCCGAGCGCATGCTGGTAGCGATCGGCGAGCCGGAGGTCATCGATACGGCCAAGGACTCCCGGTTGTCGCGGATCTTCTCCAACAAGGTGATCCGGCGCTACCCGGCCTTCTCCGAGTTCTACGGCATGGAGGAGGCCATCGAGCAGATCGTCTCCTACTTCCGCCATGCCGCCCAGGGGCTCGAGGAGCGCAAGCAGATCCTCTACCTGCTGGGGCCGGTGGGGGGCGGCAAGTCGTCCCTGGCCGAGCGTCTCAAGCTGCTGATGGAGAAGGTCCCCTTCTATGCCATCAAGGGCTCGCCGGTCTACGAGTCGCCGCTGGGGCTGTTCTCGCCGGAGGAGGACGGCGAGCTGCTGGAGAAGGAGTACAACATCCCCCGGCGCTACCTGAAGAGCGTGATGTCGCCCTGGGCCGCCAAGCGCCTCAAGGAGTACGGCGGCGATATCTCCCAGTTCCGGGTGGTGCGCCTCTACCCCTCGCGGCTCAACCAGATCGCCATCTCCAAGACCGAGCCCGGCGACGAGAACAACCAGGACATCTCCTCGCTGGTTGGCAAGGTGGATATCCGCCAGCTGGAGATGTACTCCCAGGATGATCCCGACGCCTACAGCTTCTCCGGCGGCCTGTGTCGCTCCAACCAGGGGCTGATGGAGTTCGTCGAGATGTTCAAGGCGCCCATCAAGGTGCTGCATCCGCTGCTCACCGCGACCCAGGAGGGCAACTACAACCCCACCGAGGGCATGGGGGCCATTCCCTTCGACGGGGTGATCCTGGCCCACTCCAACGAGAGCGAATGGCAGACCTTCCGCAACAACCGCAATAACGAGGCCTTCCTCGACCGGGTCTATATCGTCAAGGTGCCCTACTGCCTGAGGGTCACCGAAGAGGTCAAGATCTACCAGAAGCTGCTGGAGCACTCTTCCCTGGCCGAGGCCCCCTGCGCCCCGGATACCCTGCGCATGCTGGCCCAGTTCTCGGTGCTCTCGCGACTCAAGGAGCCGGAAAACTCTAGCATCTATTCCAAGATGCGGGTCTATGACGGCGAGAACCTCAAGGACACCGATCCCAAGGCCAAGTCGATCCAGGAGTACCGGGATGCCGCCGGGGTCGACGAGGGCATGGACGGGCTCTCCACCCGCTTCGCCTTCAAGATCCTCTCCAAGGTGTTCAACTTCGACACCCATGAGGTCGCCGCCAACCCGGTGCATCTGCTCTATGTCCTGGAGCAGCGCCTCGAGCAGGAACAGCTGCCCAAGGAGACCTTCGAGCGCTACCTGCGCTTTATCAAGGAGTTCATGGCGCCGCGCTACGTCGACTTCATCGGCAAGGAGATCCAGACCGCCTACCTGGAGTCCTACTCCGAGTATGGCCAGAACATCTTCGACCGCTACGTGACCTATGCCGACTTCTGGATCCAGGATCAGGAGTATCGGGACCCGGAGACCGGCGAGCTGTTCAACCGCCAGGCCCTCAACGACGAGCTCGAGAAGATCGAGAAGCCGGCGGGGATCTCCAATCCCAAGGACTTCCGCCACGAGGTGGTCAACTTCGTGCTGCGGGCCCGCGCCCAGAACAACGGCATGAACCCCAGCTGGCAGTCCTACGAGAAGCTGCGCGGGGTCATCGAGAAGAAGATGTTCGCCAATACCGAGGAGCTGCTGCCGGTCATCTCCTTCAATGCCAAGGCCTCGGCGGCGGACCAGAAGAAGCACGAGGACTTCGTGGCGCGCATGGTGGATCGCGGCTACACCGAGAAGCAGGTGCGGCTGCTCTCCGAGTGGTACCTGCGGGTGCGCAAGTCGCAGTAGTCTGACGCCACCGCTACAGGCCCAGGCCGGGGGCGCCGCCCCCGGCAGTCGCCGCGCCCGATGCCGGCGGTGTTCCGCGCCGTGGCGTCGGGGGCGCAGGGGAGGTCACCATGAGCTATTTCATCGATCGGCGGGCCAATGCCAAGCACAAGAGTGCGGTCAATCGGCAGCGCTTCCTCGATCGCTATCGCACCCATATCAAGCGCTCCGTGGAGGAGGCGGTCAATCGCCGCTCCATCACCGACATGGAGCGGGGCGAGAAGGTCTCGATTCCCTCCCGGGACATCTCCGAGCCGGTCTTCCAGCACGGCCCCGGCGGTAAACGCAGCATCGTCTCTCCGGGCAACAGGGAATTCGTGGAGGGCGATCGCCTGCGCCGCCCGGGGGGCGGCGGTGGGGGCGGAGGCGCCGGCGAGGGCGGTGCCTCCAACCAGGG
>NZ_BRCY01000053.1:0-7119 GCF_023708045.1 Halomonas sp. NCCP-2165 | reverse complement strand
GCTAAAGCTAGCTCCTACGGGGTGGGGGTTGTCACCGGGGGGTAGGAGCCAGCGTCCACAGATCGCCAGCTAAAGCTAGCTCCTACGGGGTGGGGGTTGTCACCGGGCTAGTAGGAGCCTGTTTCAGCAGATCGCCATCTAAAGCTAGCTCCTACGGGGTGGGGGGTGTCACCGGGGTGGTAGGAGCCTGCTTCAGCAGGCGATCCGGTGTTCCGGCGCCCCGGTTCCCCGAGCGATTGGGCGACGTAGTCGCCCCAGAGAATGGCGCCTTAGGGCGCCGGATAAGTGAAAACCAACCGAAAAGAGAGACACGCCATGACCGTCAGCTATCACCACAGCAATGCCCGCATGAGCCAGATCACCGTGCACAACGGCACCGTCTACCTGGCCGGCCAGGTGCCCAGCGACGCCTCCGCCGAGATGCGCGGCCAGACCGAACAGGTACTGACCCGCATCGACGAGCTGCTGGCCGAGGCCGGTACCTCCAAGCAGCACCTGATCAGCGCCCAGATCTGGGTCACCAGCATGGCCGAGTTCGACGCCATGAACGCCGCCTGGGACGCCTGGGTGGTGCCGGGACGCCCGCCGGTCCGCGCCGCGGTGGAGGCCAAGCTGGCCAAGCCCGAGTGGAAGGTGGAGATCATGGTCACCGCCGCCCTGCCGGAGGCCTGAGATGCGCATCATCAGCGCCGAGGAGGTCGCCCGGGCCCTGGACTGGCAGGCCCTGGTGGCGCGCCTCGGCAAGACCTTCGTCCAGGGGGTGGAGGCGCCGCCGCGCCACCACCACGCCATGCATCGCCCCGACGGCGAGGCCACCATGCTGCTGATGCCGGCCTGGGAGGCCGCCGGCTATATCGGCGTCAAGATGGTCAACGTCTTTCCACAGAACGCCGAGCACGGCCTGCCGGCCATCGCCGGGGTCTACCTGCTCAGCGAGGGCCGGCACGGCCGGCCCCTGGCCTGCCTCGACGGCAGCGAGCTGACCCGTCGGCGCACCGCCGCCGCCTCGGCCCTGGCGGCCCAGGCCCTGGCCCGGGACGATGCCGAGACCCTGCTGGTGGTGGGCACCGGCAAGCTGGCGCCCATGGTCATCGAGGCCCATGCCGCGGTGCGCCCCATCAAGCGGGTGCGGGTCTGGGGGCGCAACCTCGACAAGGCCCGGGCCATCGCCGCCGACTACGCAGGGCGTTTCGACACCGCCGCCGTGGAGGACCTCGAGCATGCCTGCCGGGAGGCGGATATCGTCAGTTGCGTGACGCTCTCCCGGGAGCCGCTGATTCGCGGCGCCTGGCTCGCCCCGGGCAGCCACCTGGACCTGATCGGCGCCTTCCGTCCCAGCATGCGCGAGACCGATGCCGATTGCCTGGCGCGTAGCGAGGTCTACGTGGACACCTACGCCGGGGCCCGGGGCGAGGCGGGGGATATCCTCCAGGCCATCGACGAGGGGGCCTTCGCTTTTGATTCCATTCGCGGCGAGCTGGCCGAACTGCTGCGCGGCGACAAGCCTGGACGCTCCTCGCCGGAGGCGATCACCCTCTTCAAGTCGGTGGGGGCATCGCTGGAGGACCTGGCGGCGGCCATCGAGGTGTGGGAGCGCCAGGAGGGCGGGGCATGAGTCCGGCCGTCGGGACGGGCTTCTTCTGGCACGAGCGCTGCTTCTGGCACGACGCCGGGGCCATCGGGGTCTTCTCGGCCCCGGGGGAATTCCTGCAGCCCCAGCCCGCCTCGGAGAGCCCCGAGAGCAAGCGCCGCCTGAAGAACCTGCTGGAGGTCTCCGGGCTGATCGACGAGCTGGTGGTGCGCAAGGCCCTACCCGCCGATCGCCAGGCCCTGGCGCGCTTCCATACCGCCGCCTACCTGGATGCCCTGGAGGCGGGGGACGCGGCCCGGGGCGGCGACGGCGGCGATTGCGCCCCCTACACCCCCGGCAGCCTGGCCGCGGCGCGCCACTCGGCGGGGCTGGCCATGGCAGCGGTGGAGGCGGTGGCCCGGGGGGAGCTCGCCAATGCCTATGCCCTGTGTCGCCCGCCGGGCCACCATGCCGAGGCGGATCGCGGCCGCGGCTTCTGCCTGCTGGGCAATATCCCCATCGCCGTGCACCAGGCCCGCGCCACGGGGTCCCTGGGGCGGGTGGCGATCCTCGACTGGGACGTACACCACGGCAATGGTCAGCAGTCGGCCTTCTACGCGGACCCCGAGACCCTGACGATCTCGATCCATCAGGCCGCCAACTACCCGCTGGACAGCGGCGCCTTCGAGGAGCGCGGCGAGGGCGCGGGGCAGGGCGCCAACCTTAACCTGCCGCTGCCGCCGGGCTCGGGCCTGGGCGCCTACGATTACGCCATGCGTGAGCTGGTGCTGCCGGCCCTGGAGGCCTTCGCTCCGGCGCTGATCATCGTCGCCTGCGGCTATGACGCCGGCGCCAAGGACCCGCTCGGCAAGATGCTGCTCAACAGCGCCGCCTTCGCGTCCATGACCGCCCGGGTCAAGGCCCTGGCCGAGCGGGTCTGCGGCGGGCGCCTGGTGATGATCCACGAGGGCGGCTACTCGGAAGGCTATGTGCCGCTGTGCGGCCATGCGGTGATCCAGACCCTGGCCGGCAGCCATATCTCGGTACCCGACCCCCAGAACGACGAGATCGCCGCCTGGGGCTATCAGGCCCTGCAACCCCACCAGCGCGACCTGATCGACGGCTGGCGGCGTAGGCTCGAAGGAGAAGCGCGATGACGACCCCGCTTTATGATAGGGACGGTTGGATCTGGCTGGACGGCGACTGGCTGCCCTGGCGGGAGGCCCAGACCCATCTGCTGACCCATAGCCTGCACTACGGCATGGGCTGCTTCGAGGGGGTACGCGCCTACGCCGGCCCCGGCGGCACCCAGCTGTTCCGGGTGGCGGAGCATACCCGGCGGCTGCTGGATAGCGCCCACGCCCTGGATATACCGTTATCTTGCGGCGCCAATGAGCTGATCCAGGCCCAGCGCCAGTGCCTGACCAAAAATGGCCTCAGCAACGCCTACCTCAAGCCCACCGTCTTCCTCGGCGCCGAGGGGCTGGGGCTGCGCGCCAAGGGGCTCTCAAGCCATGTGATGATCGCCGCCTGGGACCTGGGCGACTATATCTCGCCCCAGGCGGCGCGCCTCGGCCTGCGCGCCCTGACCTCTTCCTGGGCCCGCCACCACGTCAATATCAGCCTGTGTCGGGCCAAGACCAACGGCCACTACGTCAACGCCATGCTGGCCCTCAATACCGCGGTCAAGGCGGGCTTCGACGAGGCCATCATGCTCGACCCGGAGGGCTATGTGGCGGAGGCCTCGGCGGCCAATGTCTTCCTGCTCCGCGACGGGGTGCTGCATACCCCGGAGGTCACCTCCTGCCTGCAGGGCATTACCCGCGACAGCGTGATTCGCCTGGCCCGGGAGGTGCTGGGCATGGAGGTGCGTGAACGGCGCATCACCCGCGACGAGCTCTACCTGGCCGACGAGGCCTTCCTGACCGGCACCGCCGCCGAGCTGTTGCCGCTGCGCGAACTCGATGGCCGCCATATCGGCGCCCGGGCCGGGGCCCCGGCGGTGTGCGAGCCCATCGCCGACGACTCGCTGACCGCCCGCCTGCAGGCGCTCTACCGGCGGGTGACCCGGGGCGAGCTCGACCCGGAGCTCGCGGCCTTCCGCGACTGGCTGACCGCCGTTTAAGGCCCGTCGCGGCATCTCTGGCATCATAAGCGCGAATTCAGGGTGTCGGAGGTGGCATGGCGTGGGCGGTGTTGCTGGTACTGCTGTCGGGGAGTTGGGGGGCGCTCGCGCTGGAGTATCGGGCGGGGCGCCCCTGGGCGTTGGCCTGGGGAGGGCTGAGCCTGGCGCTGCTGGGCCTGGCCCTCTGGGGCCGGCCCGGGGCGGCGGCGCTGGCCCAGGGGGGCCTGCATGCGGCGCTGCTCGCCTGGTGGTGGCAACTGCGCCCCAGCCTCGACGGGGACTGGTTGCCGGAGCTCGCCGAGCTGACCCATGGCCGGGTGGAGGGCGAGCGATTGATCCTCGCGGGGGTGCGCGACTTCCGCTGGCAGGACCGCCACCGCGCCGAACCGTGCTGGGAGACTCGCGACTACGACCTGTCGCGGCTCGCCTCGGTGGATCTACTGCTCTCCAACTGGGGGCTGCCGATGATCTCCCATGTGATGGTGTCCTTCGGCTTCGATGATGGCGAGGTGGTGACCTTCTCGGTGGAGATCCGCCGCGAGCGGGGCCAGGCCTTCTCGGAACTGGCCGGCTTCTTCAAGCAGTATGAGCTGAGCATCGTCGCCGGCGACGAGCGCGACCTGGTGGGGGCCCGCGTGCGGCATCGGGACGAGCGGATGCGCCTCTATCGTATCCAGATGTCGCCCAGGGCGCGGCGGGAACTGCTGCTGGCCTACGTGGAGGAGGCCAACGCCCTGCGCGAGCGGCCACGTTTCTATCACACCGTCACCGCCAACTGTTCGACCCTGGTCTATGCCATGATGCGGCGCATCGTCGACGGCCTGCCCCTGGATTATCGATTGCTGCTCACCGGGCGACTGCCGGCCTATATCCATAAGGTCGGCGGCCTGGTGCCGGGCTATTCCCTGGCCGAGCTCCAGGCCCGCGCCGATATCACCGAGGCGGCCCGCACCGCCGGCGAGGCCGGCGACTTCTCCCGGCGCATCCGCCGGGGCGTGCCGGGGTGGGAATAACCAAAAAAAACGCCGCCGACTCCCGTCGGTGGCGTGGTGATCCTGGCCCTCCCTGGGCACCCTCCCGGTGCCGATGTTCCCTGCGGAGCCTCCTGGCCCCTCGCATCCCTGGCGTGGCGTGCGGCAGTGTCCCTTGCCGCCATTTCACTCTAGTCGGCATAGATGACAATGGCATAACGATGTTGTTAACGGTACATGACGGCCAGACTTTGTTTGAAAAGTCGGCGAGCGATGGCCAGACAAGGCAAAAATCGGCGAAAAGACGGAGTTTACGGGCTGTAAATGAGTACTTTGAGCCGATTTTTAACGCCGTATGGCCGAGCGCAGCCAGTTTTCAATGGCCTAGCGCAGGGCTCGCTCCAGGATCCCTAGTCGTCCGGGCGTCAAGGCGTCCTCCACCGCGGTGATGCGCAGGAGATGCCCCAGGGCCGGATGCCCGGGCCGGGCGATCAGCCGACCCGCCTCCAGCAACTGGCGATTGACGCTTTCGGCCAGCTCGGCACTGGCCAGGCGAATGCCGATAAAGTTGGTGGCGCTCGGCAGCACCTCGGCGCCGAGGGCGCGGAAATGCTCGGCGAGGCGCTCGCGGCGGGCCTTGACCGCGGCGATATGGGCGGCTACCTCCTCCGGGTGATCCAGCACCACCTCGGCGGCGGCCTGGCTCAGGGTCGAGACCGCATAGTGGATGCGCACCTTCATCAGCATGGCCAGGGGCTCGGCCTCGGCGATGGCATAGCCGACCCGCAGCCCCGCCAGACCGTGGGCCTTGGAGAGGGTGCGCAGGCGCACCACCCCGGGCAGGGCCTGGTTCAGCTCGGGCGCCTCGGCGTCGTCGCGGAAGTCGTGATAGGCCTCGTCGAGCAGCAGCCAGCACTCCTCGGGCAGGCGGGCGCGCAGGGCGCGGATGGCCTGATCGGCATGGAGGTGGCCGCTGGGGTTGTCCGGGTTGGCCAGGTAGACCAGGCGTGCCTGGGTGTCATGGGCCGCCGCGATCAACGCCTCCAGGTCCGGAGCCAGCACGCCCGGCGCCTCCCGATAGGCGACCTCGTGCAGATCGAGCCCCTGGCCCTGGGCGAAGTAGCCGAAGGTGGGGTAGGTACCGGCGGTGGTCACCACCGTTTCACCGGGGCTCACCAGGCCGCGCAGCGCCAGGGCGATCAGGCTGTCGGCGCCGGCATCCACCAGCAGTTGCTCCAGCGGCACGCCACGCTGTTCGGCGAGGCGTTGGCGGATGCCCAATGCCTCGGCATCGCCGTAGCAGTAGACGTGCTCCACCAGGGCATCGCCGAAGTGCTCGCGCAGCGCCCGATGGGGCATGTCGAGGCCCTCGTTGGAGCCCAGGCGGTGGGGAATCTCCCGACCCAGGCGCCGCTCCAGGACCTTGATGCCGGGGAAGGGGTTGGTCGGGCCGGAACCCGTCAGATGCTTGGGGAAGCGGGACATAGCACAGCCTTGTTGCCGAAAAGCGATGACCCCATGGTGCCACAACCGGGCGGGGATGGGGGCCTGCCGAAGACCGATCGACGGCTGAAGCGAGCCCCCACAATCGGAGGAGGCTGGGGTGGTAGGAGCCTGCTTCAGCAGGCGATTGGCGACGAAGTCGCCCTAGTTTCTCCTAGGGCTCCAGCGACGCCAGCAGCCCGCGCAGCAGGGAGAGCTCCTTGCGATTGGGCTGGGCGCGGGCGAACAGGGCCTGCAGGTGCTGTTCGGTGCGGGCATGGGGCTGGGTGATAAAGCCGCTGACCTGCATCACCCGGGCGAGGTGGGCATGGAAATGCGCCAGTTCCTCGCGGCTCGGCTGGCGCTCCTGGGTGGGACGTTGCGGCGCATAGCCGCTCTCCGGCCGCCGGCGCCAGGCCGTGAAGACCTCGTAGGCCAGCACCTGCACCGCCTGGGAGAGGTTCAAGATGCCGTAGTCCGGATTGGCGGGAATGCTGACCTGATGGCTGCAGCAGCGGATCTCGTCGTTGGTCAGGCCGAAGCGCTCGCGGCCGAAGACCAGCGCCACCGGGTCGTGCTCGGCCTGGGTGACCAGGTCGCGGGCCATGGCGTCCGGCTCGTCGTAGTGGGGCAGCGGCTGGTTGCGCAGCCGGGCGCTGGCGCCCACCACCTGCACACAGTCACTGACCGCCGCCTCCAGGGACTCCACCACCCGGGCGGACTCGACGATATCCTCGGCGCCGGCGGCCAGCCGGCTCGCCTCCGGGTCGGGAAACTGGCGGGGATTGACCAGCACCAGGTCCGTCAGCCCCATGGTCTTCATGGCCCGGGCCGAGGCACCGATATTGCCGGGGTGGTAGGTCTGGACGAGGACGACGCGAAGATTGGCGAGCATGGCAGAACGGCCCTGATGATCAAAAACAGGCGGCAAATTCTAGCACGGTGACGGGGGAAAGGGCGGGCGCCTGAGG
>NZ_BRCY01000052.1:0-7227 GCF_023708045.1 Halomonas sp. NCCP-2165 | reverse complement strand
CTCCACCAGCCCCGCCCCACCCCGCGCCGGGTCGTCGCCGGCCTGCTGTTGCTGCTGGGCCTGATCGCCCAGATCCTCCACTTCACGCCGCTGCCCTTGCCGTCCCCCTGGGTCAGCTACCTGTTCTGGGCGGCGACGGCACTGCTGTGGCGGGATATTCCCCGACGTAATCGCCTCCAGGCCAGCGCCCTGGCCCTGCTGGGGGGCGGCCTCCTGCTGCTCAGCCAGCTCCGCCACGGGGCGGCCATCGACTGGTCGCGCAGCCTGGAGGGCAACGTCTATGTGGTGGCCATGCTGGTGGGGGTGAGTTTCCTGGGGCTGCTCGGCACCCGCCCGCCGGCGGCGCCCCGGCGGCGAGTCACCGGTCGGCCCGGCATCGCCCATACCTGGCTCAGCGTCCATCTGCTCGGCGCCATCCTCAACCTCTCCACGGTCTTTATGGTGGGGGACCGGCTACGCGCCCGGGGCGAACTGACCACACCGCAACTGATGACCCTCAATCGCGGCCTCTCCAGCGCCGCCCTCTGGTCGCCCTTCTTCGCCTCCATGGGGGTGGCGCTCACCGTGGCCCCGGAGATGAGCTACGGCTGGATCCTCGCCTTCGGCCTGCCCCTGGCGCTCGTCTCGGGCCTCTTCACCTGCCTGGAGCTGGGGCGACGCTTCGATCTCTCCCAGACCCCGGGCCATGCCCTGACCCCCACCAACCTGCTGATGCCCGGCGCCATGGCGGCCCTGGTGCTGCTCTTCCACTACGGGCTGACGCCGGGGCTCTCCATCGTCAGCCTGATCACCTTCCTGCTGCCGGCGGTGGCCCTGGCCAGCAACCTGCCCAGGGGGCCCCGCTGGACGGCCCGGCGCGTCCTGGATCATGCCCGCCAGCGGCTGCCGGCGATGCGTGGGGAGATCTCGCTGTTCCTGTGTGCCGGCCTCTTTACCCGGGGACTCTCCGCCTGGGTGAGTGCCGCCAGCGGCGGGGACTGGGTGCTCTTCGCGCACTTCGGGGCCAAGGAAGCGGCCCTGAGTTACCTGGCCATCATCGCCAGCGCCATCGCCGGGTTGCACCCGATCATCGGGGTCTCGACCCTGGCCTCGCTGATCGACCCGGAGGGTAGCCGCCTGACCCTGCTCGGCTTCGTGGCCCTGGCGGCCTGGGGGGTGGGAACCGCCGTGGGGCCCCTGTCGGGGATCAACCTCTCCCTGCAGGGGCGCTACGGCAGCAGCGGCTACACCATGATGCGCCATAACCTGACCTACGCCGCACTGATGTCGCTGCTGGTGGTGGCGGTGATCTTCGCGCTGGATCGGCTGCTCTAGCCGCGCCTGCTACGCCTCCGAGGCGCGGGCGAAGTAGCGGTGCCCGCACCGGTGGCAGGCCTCGATACGGGTCACGCCTTCCAGCTCCACGGGGGCGCCGCAGTGCACGCAGGCCATGCGCCCGGGGGCGGCGATCTCGCCCTCGCAGTAATCGGCCCGGGCCGCCTCCAGGTCGTCGCTGAGCCGCTCGCGCTCGATCACCGAGCGGTCGGCGATGGAGAAGAGCGCATCGGTGACCTTGCGTGACAGCACCGAGAGGTCGATGCCCAGCCAGCTGGCCACGCCTTGCCCCCCCGCCGCCAGGTAGCGGCGCATCTCGCGCAGGTCCCGCTCCACCCAGGCGCGCAGCAGGGAGAGCTCGTCCTTGGTGAACTCCTCGAGCTCCGACTCGAACTCCACCGCCTCGTCCAGCTCCTGCTGCAGGGCCTCCCAGGAGAGCTCGTCGGCGCCATGCTGCAAGCGCGCCAACATGCGCTCATAGCCTTCCCGCAGCCGATGCTCTCGCTCTTTGTGCTCGCTCATGGTGCGCTCCTTGGTTCCACCGGCCTGGCGCCGGGCCAGGCCCTTACCTGACAGGACCTTACTAAGGTATGCTTGTGCCCCATTCGATGGTGCCAAGCCGCCGCTTCGACAGTTGTAACATAGTCTACCCACGGCGGCGCCCGGATCGCGCCAACGCTTACGCCATCCCCCTCCACAAGGTGACAGACCGAACCGATGGACGCACAGTACACCCCCCATGAGATCGAACGCGATGCCCAGCAGTTCTGGGTGAAGAACGAGTGTTTCAAGGCCGTCGAGGACGCCAATCGCGAGAAGTTCTACTGCTTGTCGATGTTCCCCTACCCCAGCGGCAAGCTACACATGGGTCATGTGCGCAACTACACCATCGGCGACGTGGTCTCCCGCTACCAGCGCATGCAGGGCAAGAACGTCCTGCAGCCCATGGGCTGGGACGCCTTCGGCATGCCGGCGGAGAACGCCGCCATCAAGAACCAGGTGCCGCCGGCCAAGTGGACCTACGAGAACATCGACTACATGCGCAACCAGCTCCAGGCCCTGGGCTTCGCCTACGACTGGAGCCGCGAGTTCGCCACCTGCGACAGCGACTACTACCGCTGGGAGCAGTGGTTCTTCACCAAGCTGGTGGAGAAGGGGCTGGTCTACAAGAAGATGTCCACCGTCAACTGGGACCCGGTGGACCAGACCGTGCTGGCCAACGAGCAGGTGATCGAGGGCCGTGGCTGGCGCTCCGGCGCCCTGGTGGAGCGCAAGGAGATCCCGCTGTGGTTCCTCAAGATCACCGACTATGCCGAGGAGCTGCTGGCGGATCTCGACAAGGTCGAGTGGCCCGAGCAGGTCAAGACCATGCAGCGCAACTGGATCGGCAAGTCCCGGGGCGTGGAGCTGAGCTTCGAGATCAAGCCCGCTGAGGGCTCCGAGATCAAGGCCGCCGACGGCACCCCCGCCGAGCCGCTGTCGGTCTACACCACCCGCCCCGACACCCTGCTGGGGGTCACCTATGTGGCGGTGGCCGCGGGGCACCCCCTGGCGCGCGCCGCCGCCGAGGGCAACCCCGAGCTCGCCGCCTTCTGCGAGGAGTGCGCCCGGGGCGGCACCTCCGAGGCGGAGCTGGCCACCAAGGAAAAGAAGGGCATGGCCACCGGTCAGGTGGCGATCCACCCGCTGACCGGCCGCGAGGTGCCCGTCTACGTGGCCAACTTCGTGCTGATGGAGTTCGGCACCGGCGCGGTGATGGCGGTGCCCGGCCATGACCAGCGCGACTGGGAGTTCGCCACCAAGTACGGCCTGCCCATCGAGGCGGTGATCGCCGACGAGAACGGCCAGGCCCCGGATCTCTCCGAGGGCGCCTACGTGGAACACGGCCGCCTGATCCACTCCGGCGAGTTCGACGGCCTCGACTTCGAGGCGGCATTCGATGCCATCGCCGCCAGGCTCGCCGAGAAGGGCGTCGGCGAGGTCAAGACCAACTTCCGCCTGCGCGACTGGGGCGTGGCCCGCCAGCGCTACTGGGGCGCGCCGATTCCGGTCAAGTACGGCCCCGAGGGCCAGACCGTGCCGCTCTCCGACGATGAGCTGCCGGTGGCCCTGCCCCAGGAAGTCACCGTGGACGCCTCCGGCTCGCCGCTGAAGAAGATGCCGGAGTTCTCCGACCTGGGCGATGGCTGGGTCCGCGAGACCGACACCTTCGACACCTTTATGGAGTCCTCCTGGTACTACGCGCGCTTCTGCTGCGCCGACAACCCGGACGCCATGCTCGACGAGCGCGCCAACTACTGGCTGCCGGTGGACCTCTATATCGGCGGCATCGAGCACGCCATCCTGCACCTGCTCTATGCGCGCTTCTTCCACAAGCTGATGCGCGACTTCGGCCTGGTCGACTCCGACGAGCCCTTCCAGCGCCTGCTGACCCAGGGCATGGTGATCGCCGAGACCTTCTACCGAGAAGAGGCCAACGGCGCCAAGACCTGGTTCAACCCCGCCGACGTGGAGGTCAAGCGCGACGACAAGGGCCGCCCGGTGAGCGCGGTGCTGATCGAGGACGGCCAGCCGGTGACGATGGGCGGCATCGAGAAGATGTCCAAGTCGAAGAACAACGGCGTCGACCCCCAGTCGATGATCGAGCGCTTCGGCGCCGACACCGTGCGCTTGTTCATGATGTTCGCCGCCCCGCCGGAGCAGTCCCTCGAATGGTCCGACTCCGGGGTCGAGGGCGCCAACCGCTTCCTCAAGCGCCTGTGGCGCCTGGTGGCCGAGCACCTGGCCGCCGGCGAGCCGGCGCCGCTGGATACCGCCAGCCTTAACGATGCCCAGCGCGACCTGCGCCGCAAGACCCACGAGACCATCAAGAAGGCCAGCGACGACATCGGTCGCCGCACCACCTTCAATACCGCCATCGCCGCGGTGATGGAGCTGACCAACGCCCTGGGCCGATTCCACAACGACAGCGACGACACCTCGCCCCAGGGCCTGGCCGTGGCCCGGGAGGCGGTGGAGGCCTGCGTGCTGCTGCTGGCCCCCATCACCCCGCACATCAGCCATGCCCTCTGGGCCGAGCTGGGCCACGACGGGCCGGCCATCGACGCCGCCTGGCCGCGCCTCGACGAGTCCGCCCTGGCCCGCGACAGCATCGAGCTGGTGGTGCAGGTCAACGGCAAGCTGCGGGCACGCATCGAGGTGGCCCCGGACGCCGAGAAATCGGCGGTGGAAGCCGAGGCCCTGGGCGCCGAGAACGTCCAGCGCCACCTGGAGGGCAAGACGATCCGCAAGGTGATCGTGGTGCCCGGCAAGCTGGTCAATATCGTGGTGGGCTAGGCCCACCCCTGCCATGGGCCAAGGAGAGCCAAGATGCAACGGCGTCACTTTCTACGCCTGACCCTGGCCGGTGTCGCCGGCCTCGGCCTGAACGGCTGCGGCTTCCGACTCCGCGGCCTGCAAGCCGGCGGCGGCCCCGAGGCCCTGCACCTGGCCGCCGCCAATGACGACCTGGCCCAGGCGGTGCGCGAGCGCCTGGGCCAGGCCGGCACCCGCCTGGACGAATCGGCGGCGCTGCGCCTCAACCTGGGGGCCGAGCGCCTGCGCGAGCGCCCCCTGGGCATCGCGGAGAGCGGCAACCGGGAGATCGAGCTGATCCTCGAGGCGCCCTTCTCGGTGCAGCGGGTCGCGGACGGCGCCTACCTGCTGCCCCGGGAGACGCTCGGCGTCAGCCGGCGCCTGCATATCAACGAGGCCAACCTGCTGGCCGCCGACGACCAGCGTCGCGAGGCCGAGGCCCAGCTGCGCCGGGAGGCCGCGTCTCGCCTGCTGGAACGCCTGCGCCCCCTGGCCGGGCAGGAATAGGCAGCGTCGCCATGAAGGTCTTTCCCGACAAGCTGCCCGAGGCGCTGAGCCGCTCGCTGCCGCCGGTGGTGATCGTCGCCGGCGAGGAGCCCCTGCTGCATCAGGAGGCCTGCGATGCCGTGCGTGGAGCGGCGCGTAACCGAGGCGTGGAGGAGCGGGAGGTGCTGCATGTGGAGCAGGGCTTCCAGTGGAGCCAGCTGCTGGAGGCCAGCGCCAGCCTGTCGCTGTTCGCCTCCGCCAAGCTGATCGAGCTGCGCCTGGGCGGCGCCAAGCTGGGCCAGGAAGGGTCCAAGGCCCTGAAGGCCTATGCCGAAGGGCTCGAGGGTAGCGACAATATCCTGCTGCTGAGCATGGGCAAGCTCGACTTCCGCGAGCAGAAGAGCGCCTGGTTCAAGGCCCTCGACAAGCTGGGCCTGTTCGTCCCGGTGTGGCCGGTGGATCACCAGCGCCTGGGGTTCTGGCTGCGTGACCGGGCCGCCCGCCATGGCCTGAGCCTGGACATGGAAGCGGCCCGCCTGCTCGGCGAGCGCACCGAGGGCAACCTCTTGGCCGCCGACCAGGAACTGCAGAAGCTGGCCCTGCTGATGCCTCCCGGGGCGCGTCTGGACGCCTCGGCCATCGCCGGCGGCGTCGAGGAGAGCGCCCGCTACGATATCTTCACCCTGAGCGACGCCTGCCTGCGCGGCGAGCGGGAGCGTGCCTCGCGGATCCTCGCCGGGCTGCGCGGCGAGGGGGTGGAGGCGACCCTGGTGCTCTGGGTGCTGACCCGGGAGCTGCGCACCCTGCTCTCCCTCTATCAGCACCTCGACCAGGGGCAGAGCTTCGAGCACGCCTGCAAGGCCCAGAAGCCGCCGATCTTCGACAAGCGCCGCCCCGCCTACCAGCAGGCCCTGAACCGCCTGCCCACCAGGCGCCTGCACAAGCTGCTGCTGTTCGCCCAGCGCCTCGACCTGGCCATCAAGGGCGCCAGCCCCGTGCCATTGTGGGACGGCCTCCACGACCTGGCGCTGACCCTGGCCGGGGGCCGCGGCCCGCTGGCCGAGTCCCCCTATGCCTACAGGGTGGGCTGACCCCACGCTCCGCCCCCGGCGCCCTCGGCCATTCCACCCGCGATCCTCCCGCCCCGCCACCCGGCGGGGATGCCTGGCGGGCACACAGCGGGTAGACTAGCTGTATAGACATTCGCCTGCGGCGCAAGGACACCGACCCCATGGGCAGCTCCCCCCCGCTCTACCTGCAGATCCAGCAGCACCTGCTGGAGAAGATTCATGCCGGCGACTGGCCGGCCCACCACCAGATCCCCCCGGAGGAGCAACTGGCCCGGGATTTCGGGGTCAGCCGCATGACCGCCAACAAGGCGATCCGCGACCTGGTGCAGAAGGGCTACCTGACCCGCCAGCCGGGTCTCGGCACCTTCGTCACCGACCGCAAGGCGGAGTCGCCGCTGCTCGACGTACACAATATCGCCGAGGAGGTACGCGGCCGGGGCCACACCTACCGCAACGAGGTGCTGACCCGGGAGGCCATCGAGGCGGACGACGAGGTGGCCCTGCGCCTGGGCATGCGCCTGGGCAGCCGGGTCTTCCATACCCTGCTGGTGCACTACGAGGACGAGGTCCCCATCCAGTTGGAGAATCGCTACGTCAATCCGCGCTGGGTGCCCGACTACCTGGCCAGCGACTTCGACCGCCAGACCCCCAACGAGGTGCTGGTGGCGGCCTGCCCGATCACCGATATCGAGCATATCGTCGAGGCGGTGCTGGTGGATGCCCGAACCGCCGACTGGCTGGCCATCGATATCGCCACCCCCTGTTTGAGCATGGTGCGCCGTACCTGGTCCGGCGACCAGTTGATCAGCTATGCGCGGCTGATTCACCCCGGCGACCGTTACAAGCTGCGCTCCACGGTCAGTAGCCGCCGCGACTAGGCGTGATCTCTCGGTAGGTTGTTCATCCGGAGCCGACCCGGAAAACTGGGGGTGCGAACCAAACCAACCTCCAGGAGGCCCGGATGAACACCCATAAGAATGCCCGTCTCACTCCTCATGGTCGA
>NZ_BRCY01000051.1:0-9026 GCF_023708045.1 Halomonas sp. NCCP-2165 | reverse complement strand
CCCGGGGGGCACGGCCGGCGCGGCGAGGGGCGTCCCGCCCTGCCCGCCGCGGGTGGCCGTCGGCGTCAGCTCGGCGATGGGGGGGCGACGCCCGTCGAGGCGGGAGTCGCTATGCAGGGCCCGGGGGGCGTCGGCGGCGTTGAGGGGCCGCACCGGTTCGTTGAGATCCCGGGGCGGCGGATGATCGACCCGCTTGCCCAGCACCTGGTGCAAGAGGGTATCGAGGATAGGGGTGATGCCACTCACGACGAGCCTTCGGGAAAGCGCGCCCGGGCCTCGATCACCCCCCTGGTGGGATTGCGATAGGCTCGCTCCAGGTTGCGCTTGCGCCGGGAGTTGCCGATCAGCTCACCCAGCTCGTCGCGCCGCGCCATCAGGTGGCGACGCACCTCCATGTCCTGCTCGAGAATGCGCTCCAGCAGGCTGGCCTTGCGCTCGCGCTGCGCCGGATCCAGCGCCTGCCCCTGATCCTCCCGGGCGAGCCGCTCCACCTCCAGCACATAGCGGGATTCCTCCTCGATCAGGGCATCCCAGGCTGCTTCCCGGGCCTTGGCCAGCATCCGGCTGGAGCGCTCCAGCAATGCCTCATAGGCCGCCAGCAGGCATTCGGCATCCGGCGCCGCGGATTCAGGGTGGTGAGTCATGCTTATCCCCTTTGGTCGGCGCGACCGATCTCGCGCCAGGCCGAACCGATATCCTCCAGCAGGCGCTCGGCCTCATCGAGGGCGTCGGTATCGTTGCGCAGGTTGGCCTGCAGCAGGCGCCGGGCGATATAGTCGTAGAGCCCGGCCAGTCGGGTGGCGATCTCGCCCCCCTTCTCCTCGTCCAGGGCCGCCGCCAGGCCGTTGTTGACGATATCCAGGGCCTTGGAGATCGACTGCCCCTTGCCCGCCGTATTGCCCTGCTGGATATGCAGTCGGGCGGCGCGAATCGCCGCCTGGGCGCCATCGAACAGCATCACGATCAGCTGATGGGGGCTGGCCGCCATCACCCCGCTCTCGACACCGACCCGGGCGTAGGCCCCGGCGCCCTTGGCATGGCCCCTGGCATAGGCGGCTGGGCTGCGTCTAGCACTCATCATCGAACTCCCTCGTTGATCCACCGGCCCCCAGGGTTACCGGCGGTGACTCTCGTCCTACCTATTGTGACCGACCCTCTGCCGCGACCAGGGGGCGATAAGCCAGCATCCCCGTCGCTAATTCCCTTTATCGGCGGTCCCGGCGGCCACTTTAGCCAAGCCAAGTCTCTTTATGCCGGCGGCAGGGGCAACGCCTCGACCGGCTCGCCCAGGGCCGCCAGGGCGCCATCGTAGAGCGGCGCCGCCAGGCCCGCCTGGGGACGCGCGATCGCCTCGACCCGGCAGACCTGGCTGGGCCTGCCCTGACGATCCAGGCGCCGCACCCAGGCCAGTTCGCCAGCGGCATAGCGCACCAGGGTACCCACCGGGAAGCGCCCGAAATGGGCGATATAGCGTTTGACCCAGCGCTGCTCGAAACGCTCCGGGTGGCTCAGCAGGTGGCGGTAGATGCTCGCGATGCTCCAGGCCGGCCGGTCCGTGCGCGGCCGCCCCATGGCATCCACCACGTCCACGACCGCCGCCAGGCGCGCCAGCTCCGACAGGTCGGCGCCGCGCGTGCCATCGGGGTAGCCGCTGCCATCCAGGCGCTCGTTGGCGCCTCCCACCACCGCCGTGACCACGCTGCGCGACAGCCAGTGACAGGGCGCCGCCTGATCCAGGATCAGCGCCACATGCGCCTTGAGCCGGCGGTACTGGGCTTCGTTGAGGCTCTGAGCATGCTGCAGCTCGGTGGGCAGCATGCCCTTGCCCAGGTCATGGATCATCGCCGCCGCCACCAGGCTCTTGCGCAGCCCCTGGGGGAGTTGCTGGGTAGCGACCAGATCCACCAGGCGCACCGCCACCGCCAGGCCATGCTGCACCAGCTGGGCCTCATGGGTCAGGCAGCTCAGGGCGAAGAGCAGCTCCTCGCGATCCTCGTCCAGCAACATCAACAGGCGATCGGCATTACGCGAGAGTTCGATGCTATCCAGGCCGTGCCCCTGTTGCAGGTCGAGGAGCTGCGCATCCAGATAGGCCGCCAGGCGCGCCAGCCGTCGCGCCATGGCGGTGGGATAATTCTCGCCGCGACGCCGCCCCACCTGGGGCGCCGCTCCCGAGGGTTTAAACAGCGCCGAGGGGGCGCGGGTGGTATCGCCGTCGCTGGCGTGGCGCGCCGCCTCCCGCTCGATCTCGCGCACATAGAACCACAACAGGCGCTCCTGCTCGGGGGTGATATCGACGAAATGGAGCCCCGCCTGCACCAGGTAGCGCTCCGGTTCCGGTTTCAGGTGGCGCACCTCGGCCTGCACCGAGAAGCGCTGGCCGCTGGGGAAACAGAGCTCCAGCTCGAGGCGCTCCGGGGCCTGCGGCAGGGCGCCCGAGGCCATGGCCGGCAGCTCCACCCGGCAGCCCTGCACCGAGAGGTCACGCAGGTCGCCCTGCAGGCTGGAGGCTCCCCCCAGCTCGCCATGCAGGGCGCGCAGGATCACCCCCACTTCCATGCTCAGGCGCAGCTCGGCGCGATAACTGGCGCGGCGCTGCAGCACCTCGAGCCACTCCGGGCAGGCACTGCCGCACTGCAGGCGGCCATCCACCTCGTGACTCTCCTCCAGGCTCAGCCAGGGGCTGCGCAGCAACTTGCCGTGCACCTGCCCCTCCAGCCGGAAGCGCTGGCCGCGGCGCAAGGGGCCGAGTATCTCGCGGATCGCCGAGATATCCAGCAACAGCGTTTCGCCCAGGCGGGCATCCAGCACCAGCACCGGCAGGGCCGCCTCCCCTTCCCCCTCCAGGCGCAGCGAGGCGCCGCCGGGCTCGGTCAGGCTTTCCAGCAGTTCGTGGAGCTCCAGGGGATTGTCCACGCGAAGGTAGCGAGTTTCTTGCTCCGCCATCCGTGTCCTCATTCAACAAGCCAGCCACGCCGCGACCGGGGAGCCGCGGCGGCGTTTCGGAAATATCATCGACTATCGGCCGCGCGGCGTCGGACTTGAGCCCGGCGACTCGGCGATCAGCCACTGCCGGCGGAAGGCCTCCTCCGGCAACGGCGGCGCATAGAGGTAGCCCTGCCCCTCGGGGCACCCCAGTCCCCGCAGCGCCTCGGCCTGGGCCCGCGACTCCACGCCCTCGGCGAGGGTCGAGAGCCCCAGACTCTCGGCCATGGCGATGATGGTGGTGACGATGGCGTGATCATTGGCGTCGCCGAGCATGTCGCGCACGAAGGAGATATCGATCTTGATCTTGTCGGCATCGAAGCGCTTGAGGTAGGCCAGGGAGGAGTAGCCGGTACCGAAGTCATCGATATGCAGCGCCAGCCCCTCGGCCTTGAGCCGCTGGGCAATGGCCACGGCCTGGTCGGGGTCGTGCATGAAGCCGCTCTCGGTAAGCTCCAGCGCCAGGCGCTCCGGCGCCACCCCATGCCGCGCCAGCGCCCCCAGCAGCTTATCGAGCAGCTGCTCGTCCTCGAACTGTGCCGACGCCACATTGATCGCCAGGCGCCCGGGGAAGTCGACGCCCCGGGCCCGCCACTCGGCCAGTTGACGACAGGCCGCATCGATCACCCAGCCCCCCAGGCGGTGGATCAGGCCACGCTCCTCGGCCAGGGCAATAAACTCCGCCGGACTCACCGCCCCCAGCTCGTCATCGAACCAGCGACATAGCGCCTCGGCGCCCACCAGGCGCCCGCTGGCCAGGTCCACCTGGGGCTGGAAATAGAGGCTCAGGCCATCATGCTCGAGGGCCCGAGCCAGCCGCGCCGCCATGCGCAGTCGCTCGCCCACCCGGGTGCCCAGCTGCGGCTCGAAGACGCAGTAGCGCTCGCCGCGCTGCTTGGCATGGTACATGGCGATATCGGTATGCTTGAGCAGCTCCCGGGCGCTGGCGGCGTGCTGCGGGTAGAGGGCGATGCCGATGCTGACCGCCACCTCGAAGGCCTGATGGAGGATCCGCAGCGGCGCCGCCAGGGCCCGTTGCAGTCGCTCGGCGGCGGCACAGGCCGCGACCCGGTCGGCGGGGTCGATCATCACCACGAACTCGTCGCCCCCCAATCGAGCCAGGAACTCCCCCTCGCCGAGGGCCGCGGCGAAGCGCTCCGCCACGCCGGCGAGCACGCGATCCCCCACATCATGGCCCTGGGTATCGTTGATCTCCTTGAAGCGATTGAGATCGAGGAAGAGCAGCGCCAGGGGGCGTCCACGGGACGCCTTCAGGGCCCCCTCCAGGCGCTCGGCGAAGGCGGTGCGGTTGGGCAGGCCGGTGGCGGCATCCTCATAGGCCAGGCGGCGGATATTGGCCTCGTCGGCCTGGCGGGTCAGCTCGGCCCCGACCCGCGAGGCGAAGATCTGCAGCAGGCTGGTGACGAAGGTGGTCTCCTCCAGGGGCTCGGCGAACATCACCCCCAGCAGGCCGATCGCCCGTCCCTCGGCATCCTCGAGGCGGCGCCCGGCATAGCCGCGCACCCAACCCAGGGAATCACGCACCGTCGGCGGCAGCGCGGCGGCGACCCGATCGTGGACTACCACTTCGCCGGCCTCGAGCACCTTGCCGCAGGGCGTGCCCGCCAGGAGATAGCTGAAGTTGGCGAGGTTCACCCCCTCCACCACCGCCGCCAGGGTGGTGGCCCGGCCCGGTGTTTCGGGGTCGAGGCGCGCCACGAAACCGAACTGCCCCCCCACCGCCTTGGCCATCTGCCCCGCCAGCTGATCGAGCCACTCGTCGCCGCTGCGTGCCGAGACGGCGCCGGCGATGGTCAGCACCGCCTGCTGGATCTGCTGTTGCTCGCATCGATTGCGCAGGGTGGTGACCCCATAGGCGAGGTTATCGGCCAGCTCGCCCAGCAGCCGTAGCTCGTCCGCCGACACCGCCTGAGGCCGCCCCTGGTAAAGCACCAGCAGGCCGAAGGTGCGGTTCTCCTGCTTCAGGGGCAGCGCCACCACGCCATGAAAGCCATGGGCGCGGGCGGCCTCCCGCCAGACGAAGCCGGGGTCGTCGTCGAGGCAGGAGACCACCTCGGGCCGGCCACTACGCAGCACGCGCCCGGCCGGCCCCCGACCGCCGGAGGTCTCGGCCGACCAACTCAGCGAGAGCCGCGACAGGTAGCTGGTGCCGATGCCCGCCTGGGCCAGGGGCACGATGCTTTTGGCCCCGTCGTGACGCGCCTCCCCCACCCAGGCGAAGCGATAGCCCCCCACGTCCACCGCCAGGCGACACACCGCCTGCAGCAGTTGCGTCTCGGTGGCGGCATGAATCAGGGCCGCATTGCAGCGGCTGAGCAGGCGCAGGGCGCGATTGCTGGCCTCCAGTTGGCGTTCGTGACGCTTGTGATCGCTGATATCGCTGATCACCCCTTCGATCATGGTCAGGCCGCTGCTCTCGTCGATCACCGCCTGGCCCTGCTCGCGGACCCAGCGCAACTCGCCGTCGGCGGTATAGAGACGGTAATTGACGGCGAAGGGCCGCTCGGCAGCCAGCGCCTCTTCGACGCTGGCCACCAGTCGGTCCTGGTCGTCGGGATGGATCAGGCCGGCGAAGCGTCGGGCATGCTCGCCGAGCAGGGCCTCGGGGGCATAGCCGGTGATGCCCCGGGCGCCCTGGCTGACATATTCCATGCTCCAGCAGGCGTCATGATGACAGCGATAGATCATGCTCGGCAGGTGGCGCAGCAGGGTCTCCAGGCGGCGGGTGCTGATACGCTGCTGACACTCCGCCAGCTGCCGGGCCAGCTCGGCCCCGGCCCGGGCCGCCGCCAGGCGCAGCAACTCCTCGACCAGGGAGGAGCCCGACAAGGGGCGCGAATCCAGAGCCGCCACCAGCCCCAGCGGACGGCCGTCGGGGGCGCACATGGGCACCCCGAGGTAGCTCTCCACGCCCAACTGGGTCAGTGGCTTATCGTCGGGAAAGCGCGCGGCCACGCCGCGGGGAAAGTGGCACAGGGTGTGACCGGCGACCGCCTCGCAGGGCGTCCCCGCCAGCGGATAGGGCGCCAGGTGTCGATGCTCGCCGCGGGACCAGAAGCTCAGGGGATGAGCCAGCTCGCCCTCGATACGCGCCATCAGGAGGTGATCGACGCCGAGGATCTCGGCCAGGCAGCGGCTCAGGCGGTCGAAGAAGTCGCCATGGGCCTCGAGACTATCGGCCAGGCGGCGAAAGGCGACCCGGGCATCGATGGCATCGGACCGCGCCTCGACGGCGGCCCCTTCCTGATAAGCGTCGTTCATGGACCTCCCTGACCTAACGGCGTGATCGACTCGAACCGGCCGGCGGCGCTGAAGTGAAGTCGAAAGCAGCCATGCACGCCATTCCGGCCGACCAGGCGCCGCAGCGCCACCGCGGGAAAGGCCACCCGGCGCCCATCCAGGCTGCGGGCGATAACCCGCTCGACGCGCCCCTCGTAGTAGGCCAGGCAGGCCTCGGCGGACAACGCGAGTCGAATATCGATACTGGGCACACGGGGCTCCTCGATGGCACCGGCCCTCGGTTTATCGGCCGGCGCGCCCCGAACTTGAGGCCACTCAGGGGCGGCGACGCTGGTCGAGCAGGGCCAGGGCCGCCTCGGCGGTATCCACGATGGACGCGCAGTGATTGAAGGCCAGCAGGCGCAGCTCATGCTCCAGGTCATGATCGGGCCAGGTTTCCAGCACCTGCCCCACCTCCTGGGCCAGGGTAAGGCGCCGCGACGGCGACAGCTTGGCCGCCTTGCGACACAGCAGCTCGAGCAGGGAGTCGGGCAGCCCCTCGATACGCAGCAGCGACAATTGCGCCGCCTCCCGGCAGCGATGGTACGACAAGGGGACCTCGGGGCGCGATGCCCAGTGCAGTCGCCAGCGGCCGTGGCAGCCTCCCTCGCTATCCCGGGCAACGGCAAATTGCGTGGTTAGTCTCACCGACACTCCTTAGTTGAACCTCATCATGTCTCCCTGCGCAGGAGAAGTGGCAGGGACTCACCGTCTTATCGGCCAATCCGCGAGGGAGTTAAATCAGAAAGATCTAAAGCCATCTGTGGCGGGCCTCCCACCTCGTGGCCGGGCCGATCACTGGAGTAGCGCCGCACGCTCCTTGATCGGAATGTCGGCAAGTATCGCCATTTCTTCAGGCGGCGCAAGCCATGGCCCGGGGGCCGACGAGGCACCCATGGCGAAAAGTCCGTATACAAAAAAACACAAGAGATGGTTAAAGACGCGCCCACCTGGACCGATAAGTGGGTTAGGGCCACCGGCGTAGCCTGCCGGGCACAGCCCGCGAATCAAGACCGGCGTCGTCGGTAACACAAGGATGACAGGGAGTCAGCAGCCATGGAGCCCAAGATATGGTGGAGCATACTTCTCAGCGGCGGCGCCCTGGCGATCGCCCTCGGTATCGCCCTGACCTACTACCGCAGCAGCCGCAAGGCACCAGCCCCGTCGCCACAGGACAGCGCGGCCTCGGCACCGCCTCGCCCCGTCACCGCCCCACCACCGACAAGGCACGCCCCTCGCGGTTCTTCTCGCGCCCCCTCTCGCGCCCAGACCCAGGCGCTGAAACAGTGCTGGTTCGTGGTCTTCGACACCCCCTCGGCAGCGACCAACCAGGGCCTCGCCGCCCGGCTGAACGAGCGCAACGCCTTCTATGACGCCGAGCTCGGCGTCTACTACGTCACCTCCCAGAGCGCCGCCTACCAGCTGACCATTGCCCACTCCAGCTCGCCGGGGCGCCTGCCGCCACTCCATCAACAGGGCGAGCACCCCACCCTGGACGGTATCTCGGTGCTGATCAAGTTCATCAATAAGCGCAGCGTGGTCAGACACCCCAGCACCTTTATCGAGCTGGTGATGGACGTGCATGCCCTGGGCGGACGCATCCTGACCAGCGACCGGAAAGAGATCGCCCCCGAGGCCTTCAAGGCCCGACTCACCGACGACTCGGCGGATGCCTGACGATGGCCACTTTCGCAGCCTCTCGCACTCGGCATCGCCAACCCTCCGATCTGCTGCAGGGCAGCAAGTGCCTCAAGTTACCCGACGAGTGGCCGATACAGTGCGTGAACTCATCACACAAGCCGCCAGGCCGGCGAGCCGCTTTCCATAAACAACCACACATGCTAATTTAGATTGTTGCCAATTAGAGACGGATAGAAAGCCGATACCGATCGGCCGACTCAGAACGCAAGGGATGGCATAGCAAGTGCAAGGACCCCACCGAAAGAGCATGGTGCGCCCGGCGCCCCCTGCTCGTGCTCTTCCTATGACTCCTGGCACCCCCAGGCACTGCGCCATCGGCACAGGCGGCCATGTCAAAGGAAGAAGCGAGCATGTCAGCGACTCTGCTGCATAGTGGCAAGATCGAGCATTTCCGGGCCCTGGGAGAAACGGGGCAGCCGGTCTACCACTCCGCACTTCAGCTCCGCAAGGTCATTTCCCGGCGGCTACCGGGCAGGGAGCGGCACCTGGCCATCCCGCAGCGCGATCAGCAAGGCGAGGGCGTCGACTGGTACAGCGGTATTGCCGGCGAGGTGATTCCCTGGGGAAGCGCCACCGAAGGCGAACGCGAGGATGCACGCATCCAGTTGGAGGCCTTTCGACAAGAGGTTCTCGCCCTCCATCAGTCGCCTCCCGAGGGTCAAGGCGGTGATCATGAGGTGTTCTCCCGACTGGTGCAGTGGGTAGGCCACTTCCCGGATGAGACCTTTATCTACCTGGTCGGTGGCACCCCCGTCATCGCCTTCTGGGGATTTATTCACCCCGAGGCCGACCGGCATGCCAACCCCCTGCTCTGCCTTGCCCCCGCGACGCCTCCCGAGGTAAGGCGGCCCGGCCCACCCTTGGCCAGCGCCGCCCCGGTCACGCCCACGCCTACGCCCCCGGAGCCCGCACCGGCGGCGCCGATATCGCCCTGGTGGCGACGCTGGTGGTGGCTGCTGCCACTCCTGCTGCTGCTGGCCCTGCTGCTGTTCGGACTCAGGGCCTGCACCTCGGTGGGCGCCCCGAGCCTCGGCGCACTC
>NZ_BRCY01000050.1:0-11914 GCF_023708045.1 Halomonas sp. NCCP-2165 | reverse complement strand
CAGCCACCCCGAACCGCCCCACGAGGAGAACGACCATGAGCCACGCCTGGCAGAGCTATCGCAGCGCCCCGCCCCCCGGCACCCCGGTGATCGAGGCGGCGGCCCTGATGCCGGGCAGCAGCCGCTGCCTGAGCGTGGAGAGCCACAAGGGACGCTTCCCCCTGCTGCTGGTGCGGCTGACGGATGGCCGCCCCCGGGCCTATGTCAACGCCTGCCCCCATCAATACCTGCCCCTCGATCAGCAGGGCCCCCGAGTGCTCAGCGAGGATGGCCGCCAGCTGATTTGCAGCAGCCATCAGGCGAGGTTCTGTGCCGAGAGCGGTGCCGGCCTCGGTGGCCCCGGCGCCGGCGATGGCCTGGATGCGGTGCCCCTCGAAGTGGCCGAGAACGGCTGGCTGGTGATCGGCGCCGGCGCATCGTAGAGTAGGCCTGCCGGCCTCCGGCCCGCAGTCGTATCGCCACCCAAGAGTGCCCCATGACCGACACCGTCGACGGCGAGGCCTTCAGCCTCGACGAGCTGCTCAGCTTCCGGCTAATCCGCCTGACCAACTCCATGAACAAGATCGCCGCCGCCTCCACCGGCGAGGACTTCGACCTGGCCCTGAGCGAGTGGCAGGTGCTGGCCTGCATCGGCGAGGCGGGGCACTCCTCGGTGATGGACATCGCCCGCCGCACGCGCATCGACAAGGGCTGGATCAGCCGCGCCAGCCAGGCCCTGCTGGGGCGTGGCCTGATCGCCCGCCGGGCCGATCCCAGGGATTCCCGGCGCGCCTGGTTGACCCTGACCGAGGAGGGGGAGCGCCTCTTCGCGCGCGCCGTGGTGATCTCGCGGGCGCGCAACGCCACCTATGCCGAGACGCTGAGCCCCGGCGAGCGACTGCTGCTCAACGAGCTCCTCGACAAGGTACAACGGCGGGTGGATCGCCTCGCCGAGGGCGAAGCGACGCCCTGACTCGACCGGCAAACGACAAAAAGGCCGACCCTATCGAGGGTCGGCCTTTTTGCCGGGCGTCACGACGCTAGTAGAGCCACTGGGGCAGCAACAGCACGATGCCCGGGAACACCAGCACCAGCAGCGCCCGCGCCATGCCGGCGAACCAGAAGGGCGTCACCCCGCGGAAGATGGTCCCCGTCGAGACGTCCGGCAGCACCGCCCGCAACACGAAGACGTTCATCCCCACCGGCGGCGTGATCAGGCTGATCTCGATGACGATCACCACCAGGATGCCGAACCACACCAGGTCGAAGCCCAGCCCCGCCACCACCGGGAAGAACACCGGCACGGTAAGCAGCATCATCGACATGCTCTCGAACACGCAGCCCAACAGCACGTAGATCGCCAGGATCACCAGGATCACCATGAAGGGCGCCACCTCCAGGCCGTTGACGAAGGCCAGCAGGTCGTCCGGCAGGCCGGCGCGGTTGATGAAGTTAGCGAAGATCAGCGCCGTCAGCACCACCGCGAAGAGCATCGCCGTGGTGCGCACCGTGTCCATCAGCACGTTCATCACCACCTGCGGGGTCAGCGCCCGGCGCAGCAGGGCGATCACGAAGGCGCCCATGGCGCCGATCCCCGCCGCCTCGGTGGGCGTGAACACCCCTAGGTAGATACCGCCGATCACCAGCACGAACAGCGCCAGGGTGCTGCCCACGCTCTTCAGCGCCGCCAGGCGCTCCGCCCAGGACACCCTCTCCCCGGCCGGCCCGGCGCTCGGGTCGCGCCACAGCACCCACTTCACCGCCAGCAGGTAGAGCACGATGCCCAGGATGCCGGGGATAAAGCCCGCCGCGAACAGCTCGCGGATACTGGTCTCGGTGAGGATGCCGTAGATCACCAGCATCACGCTGGGCGGAATCAGGATCCCCAGGGTGCCCCCGGCGGCGATGGCCGCCGAGGCCAGGGAGTCCTGGTAGCCGTACTTGCGCATCTGCGGCATGGCCACGCGCCCCATGGTGGCGGCGGTGGCCAGGCTCGAGCCGCAGATGGCGCTGAAGCCGCCGCAGGCGACGATGGTGGCCATCGCCTGGCCGCCCTTGCGGTGCCCCAGGAAGCCGTTGGAGGCCCGGAACAGGGCGTCCGAGAGGCCGGCATGGGAGACGAAGTTGCCCATCAGGATAAACAGCGGAATCACCGACAGACCGTAGTTCATGGCGGTGTCCACCACCCGCCGCGCGGCCATCGCCTCGGCGGCATTCCAGTTGCCGGTGATCACGTAGAAGCCCACGAAGCCGACGATGCCCATGGCGAAGGCCAGCGGCAGGCGCAGGAAGACCAGCAGCAGCAGGGCCGCGAAACCGTAGAGTGCCTCGATCATGCCGCATCCCCCTTGTCGGTCGTGTCGCGTTCGGGACTCAGCGGCCCGCCGCGCTCGATGATTCGCAGCCCCTCGAGCAGATAGCCCAGGGCGCGCAGCCCCAGCAGCAGGGTCGAGACGCCCAGCATCAGCGCCATCAGATAGATCAGGTAGCCGATGGGAATGCGCAGGAACTCGGTGACGTCGCCCCAGGCGAAGGCCCGCTCCCCCAGCGCCCAGACCCGGCCGGTCATCACCCACAGGGCCGCGCCACAGACGCCGTTGACCACCAGCTGACGGAACCAGATCAGCCCCTTGGGGAAGACCGCATCGAGCAGGTCGACGCTGATATGCGCCTCGCGCCAGCACACCACCGGCAGGGCGAGGAAGACCACCGCCGCCAGCATCAGCTGGGTCAGCTCCACGGTGCCGAGGATGGGGTTATTGAAGAAGTAGCGACCGGTCACGTCGGCGGTGGTCAGCAGCATCAGGGCGAAGAGGGTGGCGCCCGCCACCCCCTCCAGGCCACGCTGCAATACCAGGCCGAGCCGTGCCGCTCGAGTCGCCAGGGTCTGCATGGGGCGCTCCCTTTACTCGGCCGGCACGATGGTATCGGGCACCAGGGCGGCCACGCTCTCTTCCTCGGCGGCCGCATCCAGTTGCTCGTGGAAGTAAGCCATGGCGGCCCGGGCATCGATGCCGCGGCTCTCGGTGACCGTCTCGGCCCATGACTCGACCAGGTCGTCGCTGATGCCGCGCAGGGTCTCGAGATCCGCGCCCCCCAGGTCGGTGAAAGTGTGGCCCTGCTCCTCGGCGAAGGTCACCCCGCGCACGTCCACGGTGTCGAACATGTAGCCGAACAGCCGCGACAGCCGCTCGCCGGAGACCGCCTCGATGGCCGCCCGATCCTCCTCGGAGACCCGATCCCAGATCATCGGGTTGACGACGATGGTGAAGCTGCCGCGATAGAAGCCGCCATCCACCCGGAGGGTATGCGGGAAGACCTCGGCGACGCGGAAGCTGCGCAGGCCCTCCGGCACCAGCATGGCGCCGTCGATGACCCCCTGGGAGCCCGCCTCGTAGACGCCGGTGGGCGGCAGGGCCACGCCGGTCAGCTCCAGGGCAGTGGAGAGATCGCCCATGACCCCGCCGCCGACGCGGATGCGCTCGCCGCGCAGGTCATCCAGGCTGTCGTACTGTTCGCGGCTGAAGATCCAGCCCGGGCCGTGGACACCGGCGGCCACCACGTCCACGCCGCGATGTTCGCCGGCCTCGGCCAGGTACTCCTGGTGGGTGCGCCAGTAGGCGGCGGAGGCATCCTCGGAGGAGAACTCCTCGAAGGTGGGGAATTCCGGCAGCTTGGTCAGCTCGAAGCGTCCGGTGTTGTAGCCATGGAAGACCCAGGTGGCATCGGCGATGCCGTCGGCCACCATCTCCATCTGGGAGGCGGGCGGCCCCATGTCGTGGACCACGTCCAGGGTCACCCGCCCCTCGGTGGCTTCCTCGATCCAGGCCTTCCAGGTGGGCCAGACGATGGTATTGATGCCATGGTTGGGGCCGGCCCAGGTGCTGACGGTGATGGTGGTCTGGGCCAGGGCCGGGGTGCTCAGGGATGCGGCGGCCAGGGCGCCGATCATCAGGCTGGCGGTCTTCTTGTGCATGGTCACTCCCTTCGTCGCCACCGGACGGCGACACGATGTGCTGTTGTTGGAATAGGCGGCGGGGCTCGCCGGCAATGCGATACGTATTTTTGTCTTTTGATATTTTTAGCGAAACATTTCATGCATACCATGCCCGGCGTCCCGGCATTGGCGCAATGGCAGCGCGACGAATGGCGCATAAGACATAGGTCTAAAGGGGGTTAAATCGTTATTTATCAAGCCACTGCACCAATATTAGCGAGCAAACGACTTTCCCGGAATGGCCGCGACCAGGGCCTCGAACAGAAGGCCATTAGGGGGTTATCCGGAGGCAAGCCCCATAAAACCCACACATATTGGCAATAACTCAGATTTTTATCGTGTCACTCCACGTGCCGCCGGAAAAATCTGCGGCAACGAGGGAGCGCGGTCTCACCCCCTCTCGCCCCCGTCACGACCAACACCACAAAGCCTGTCGATCTGTACCGGGGGCGGTATCAGATGAGCTCTTCGCTCATCAGGGCTCCACGACCCGGGAAGCGATGCCCTCGGCCTCGGCGACCCGGGCGAGCTGCTCGCGGAACGCCTCCAGGGCCGCCTCCGCTTCGACGCCCCGCTCGGCGACCTCCACCGACCAGGCGGCGATCAGCTCGTCGGTGATCTCCTGCAGCCGCGCGATACCGGCCTCGTCCAGGGCCTGGGTGACCTGCCCCTGCTCCTCGCCGAAGGCCACGCCACGCTCGTCGGAGACGTCCATCATGTAGCCGAACAGCCGCGAGAGGGACTCGCCGGAGACCGCCTCGATGGCCTGGCGATCCTCGGCGGAGACCCGCTCCCAGAACATCGGGTTGACCACGATGGCGAAACTGCCGCGATAGAAGCCGCCATCCACCGTCAGGGTATGCGGCGCCACCTCGGCGACCCGGAAGCTGCGCAGGCTCTCCAGGGTCAGCATGGCGCCATCCACCACCCCCTGGGAGGCCGCCTCGTAGACGCCGGTGGGCGGCAGGGCCACGCCGGTGACCCCCAGGGCCTCCGCCAGGCCGCTCATCACCCCGCCACCGACTCGCAGCCGCAGGCCCGCCAGGTCATCGAGATCGGCCACGGCATCGCGGGTAAAGACCTGACCCGGGCCATGCACCCCCATGGCGACGACATCGACGCCGCGGTGCTCCTCGGCCTGGGCCAGGTGTTCCCGATGGGTATGCCAGTAAGCGGCGGAGGCGTCCTCCGAGGAGAACTCCTCGAAGGTGGGGAATTCCGGCAACTGGGTGGCCAGGAAGCGGCCGGCCATATGGGCATGGAAGATCCAGCTGGCATCGGCGATGCCGTCGGCGACGATATCCATCTGGGAGGCGGGCGGGCCCATGTCGTGGACCACGTCGAGGGTCACGCGCCCCTCGGTGGCCTCCTCGATCCAGGCCTTCCAGGTGGGCCAGACGATGGTGTTGACGCCGTGGTTGGGGCCGCCCCAGGTGCTGACGGTGAGGGTGGTCTGGGCCTCAGTCTGGGCCAGAGCCGGAGCGCTCAGGCAGAAGGCGGCGGTGGCACCCAAAAGCAGGCGAGTGGCGTGATGCATGGTCGAGTTCCTTGTCGTGGCCGATGCGCGCATCGACATCATTGTTAGGCGTTATCGGCGACAACCTTGCCCGGCAACTGATCTCGATCGCAACCATTCACCCTGGCACAACCGACTAGACTTAAGTCTACCCGCCAAGCAAGCCGCTGATTATCTGGCTTTAATAACGCGACACGGCGCCTGAGCGGTCGGCCACAGGGAGACCACGGCTAGACAACAAGTTTCAAAAGAAACTATTATCCCGACACACCAACGACAAGGCGCCGCTCCCCTGCGGCCCCGACCGAGCGGAGGAATCATGAGCAAGCAGTTCGCGTCCCACGCCGATACCGAAGAGAAGCAGGTCAGCTTCACCAGGCTCGCCGACGGTCTCTATGCCTATACCGCCGAGGGTGACCCCAACACCGGCATCATCATCGGCGACGACAGTGTCATGGTGGTGGACACCCAGGCCACGCCGATCATGGCCCAGGACGTGATCCGCCGGATCCGCGAGGTCACCGACCTGCCCATCAAGCATGTGGTGATGAGCCACTACCATGCGGTACGGGTGCTGGGCGCCTCCGCCTACGAGGCCGAGAACATCTATGCCAGCCGCAACACCTATGAGCTGATCAAGGAGCGCGGCCAGCAGGACTACGAGTCCGAGGTGGGTCGCTTCCCGCGCCTCTTCCAGGGCGTCGACTCGGTGCCCGGCCTGACCTGGCCGACCGTCGTCTTCGAACGCGAGCTGACCGTCTTCATGGGCAACCGCGAGGTGCGCATCATGCACCTGGGCAAGGGCCACACCCGGGGCGACACCGTGGTCTGGCTGCCCGAGGAGAAGGTGCTCTTCTCCGGCGACCAGGTGGAATACGGCGCCACCCCCTACAGCGGCGACGCCTACCACGAGGAGTGGCCGGCCACCCTCGACAAGCTGCTGGCCCTGGAGCCCGAGCAGCTGGTCCCCGGCCGCGGCGACGCCCTGACCACCCCGGCGCTGTGCCGCGAGGCCATCGAGGGCACCCGCGACTTCCTACTGACCATGTACAACAGCGTCAAGGCGGGCAAGGCCGCCGGCAAGTCGCTCTCCGAGTGCTATGCCGAGACCTATGCGCTGATGAAGCCCAAGTACGGCCACTGGGTGATCTTCGATCACTGCCTGCCCTTCGATATCACCCGCTGCTATGACGAGGCCGGTGGCGAGTACCCGGACCCGCGCATCTGGACCGCCGAGCGCGACCAGGAGATGTGGCACTCCCTGCAGGACGTGGTCGAAAACCAGTAAGTCCCGCGCTCGCTGACCCCAGGACACCCCCCGCGGCCCACCCAGGGGTCGCGGTCGGAGGAGCCATGCCGAATACTTACAAGAATCCCGTCTATCCCTACCGCCGGCCGCCGGAGCTGGACCGGGCCGAGGTTCGTCACTGCCCGGTGGTGATCATCGGCGGCGGTCCCTCGGGCCTGGCCGCGGCCATCGACCTGGCCAAGCAGGGCATCGATAGCGTGCTGCTGGACGACAACAACACCGTCAGCGTCGGCTCGCGGGCCATCTGCTTCGCCAAGCGCACCCTGGAGATCATGGATCGCCTCGGCTGCGCCCAACCCATGCTCGACAAGGGCGTCACCTGGCGGCTCGGGAAGGTCTTCTTCCAGGAGCGCCGGGTCTACGAATTCAACCTGTTGCCGGAGGATGGCCACCGGGTGCCGGCCTTTATCAACCTGCAGCAGTACTATTTCGAGGAGTACCTGGTCGAGCGTACCGAGGCCTTCGCCGAGCGCATCGACCTGCGCTGGAAGCACCGGGTGACCGAGGTCGACAGCCAGGCCGAGCGCACCCTGGTGACGGTGCGCACCGAGGATGGCGACTACCGCCTGGCCTGCGACTACCTGCTGGTGGCCGATGGCGCCAACAGCCGCATCCGCGACATGCTCGGCCTGGACTGCCAGGGCCAGGTGTTCCAGGACCGCTTCCTGATCGCCGACGTGGTGATGAAGGCGGACTTTCCCACCGAGCGCTGGTTCTGGTTCGACCCGCCCTTCCACCCCAACCAGTCGGTGCTGCTGCACAAGCAGCCGGACAACGTCTGGCGCATCGACTTCCAGTTGGGCTGGGATGCCGACCCGGAGGAGGAGAAGAAGGAAGCGAACATCCGCCCCCGGGTGCAGGCCATGCTCGGCGAGGACGTGGCGTTCGACCTGGAGTGGGCCAGCGTCTACACCTTCCGCTGCCGCAAGATGGACAGTTTCATCCACCGCCGGGTCTTCTTCATGGGCGACGCCGCCCACCAGGTCTCGCCCTTCGGCGCCCGAGGCGCCAACGGCGCCATCCAGAGCGTGGAGAACCTGACCTGGAAGCTGGCCCGGGTGCTCAAGGGCCAGGCGCCCCAGGCGCTGCTCGCCACCTATGACGACGAGCGCCAGCATGGGGCGGCGGAGAATATCCTCAACTCCACCCGCGCCACCGATTTCATTACCCCCAAGAGCCGCGTGAGCCGCCTGTTCCGCGATACCACCCTGGAGCTGGCCGAGCACTACGACTTCGCCCGCGCCCTGGTCAACAGCGGCCGGCTGTCGATGCCCTGCCGCTACGACGGCTCGCCCCTCAACGGCGATGACGCCGCGGGCCTGCCGACCGAACTGCGCCCGGGCAGCCCCGCCAAGGACGCGCCGGTGCGCCTGGATGGCGAGGCCGCCTGGCTGCTTAACCAGCTGGGGGATCGCTTCGTGCTGCTGCTGGATGCCCGGGGCGGGGTGGAGAGCAACGGCCTGGCCGACCGCGCCGCCGAGCTGGCGGCCCTGCTGGCCCGCCAGGCGGACCTCGACCTGCTGCTGCTGGGCCCGGCCCCGGCGGCGCTGGCCAACCTGCCGCGGACCCGTCAGTGCGAGGACGCCGAGGGCCTGGTGACCGGCCGCTACGGCCTGACCCCGGGGGCCGGCTACCTGCTGCGCCCCGACCAACACGTCGCCGCCCGCTGGCCCGAGTGCCGCGCCGAGGCGGTGGAGCACGCCCTGGCCACGGCCCTGGGCCAGCACCTGACCGCCGCGGAGGTGACCCATGCCACGGCTTAAGCTCGAGCCCAATTTCAGTGATCCGGACGCCTTCTACGCGGCGCTCACCGAACTCCACCGGGAGCGCAGCGACGAGGAGAGCGAGCGCATCAATGCTCGCCTGATCCTGCTGCTGGCCAACCAGGTCGGCGACCAAGCGGTGCTGGAGGAGGCGCTGCACATCGCCGCCGCGCCGGCACCCCAGGAACGGTAATTTCGAGAGGATACCCCCATGACCACCCCGACCCTGGACTACCAGAGTGGTTTCCGTAACCACTTCGCCAGCGAGGCGCTGCCCGGGGCCCTGCCCCGGGGCCAGAACTCGCCCCAGCGCTGCCCCTATGGCCTCTACGCGGAGCAGTTCTCCGGCTCGGCCTTCACCTCGCCGCGCCACCAGAACCTGCGCTCCTGGCTCTACCGCATCCGCCCCTCGGTGGCCCAGTCCGCCTATCGGCCGCTGGAGGACGCCCGGGTCGCCACCGCGCCCCTGGCCAGGCCCGCCGCCGACCCCAACCAGATGCGCTGGGACCCCATGCCGCTGCCCGAGGCCGGAACCGACTTCCTCGACGGCCTGCTCAGCGTGGCGGTCAACGGCGATGCCGGCACCCAGGCCGGCTGCGGCGTGCACCTCTACGCCATCAACCGGGACATGCTGGAGCGCTTCTTCTATAACGCCGACGGCGAGCTGCTGATCGTGCCCCAGCTCGGCACCCTGCGCCTGCGTACCGAGTTCGGCGAGCTCGAGGTAGCCTCCGGCGAGATCGCCGTCATCCCCCGCGGCGTCAAGTTCCAGGTGCGCCTGGGCGACGGCGTCGAGGCCGCCCGCGGCTACGTCTGCGAGAACTACGGCGCGCCCCTCGAGCTGCCGGGGCTCGGGCCCATCGGCGCCAACGGCCTGGCCAACCCCCGCGACTTCCTGAGCCCGGTGGCGGCCTACGAAGACCTGACCGGCGACTTCGAGCTGGTGGCCAAGTTCTCCGGGCGCTTCTGGTCGGCGCGCCTGGATCACTCGCCCCTGGACGTGGTGGCCTGGCACGGCAACCTGGCCCCCTACAAGTACGACCTGGCCACCTTCAACACCATCAACACCGTGAGCTTCGACCACCCGGACCCGTCGATCTTCACCGTGCTGACCTCCCCCTCCGATACCCCGGGGATGGCCAATATCGACTTCGTGATCTTCCCGCCGCGCTGGATGGTGGCCGAGAACACCTTCCGCCCGCCCTACTTCCATCGCAACCTGATGAGCGAGTTCATGGGCCTGATCCACGGCGAGTACGACGCCAAGGCGGAGGGTTTCCTGCCCGGCGGCGCCAGCCTGCACAACTGCATGTCGCCCCACGGGCCGGACGCCGAGACCTTCGAGAAGGCCAGCGAGTGCGAGCTGACGCCCCAGTACCAGGGCGCCACCCTGGCCTTTATGTTCGAGAGCCGCTACGTCTATCATCCCACCGAAGCGGCGCTGAACGCGGCATTCCGCCAGCGCGACTATGTGGATGTATGGGCCGGCATCAAGAGCCATTTCGACCCCGAGAATCGCTAAGCCCGACTCCCCGACGACAAAGGATTATTAAGATGAAACTTGCCAGCCTCAACAAGGGCCGCGACGGCGAACTGATCGTCGTCTCCCGTGACCTCAAGCGCGCCGTCAAGGTGCCGCAGATCGCCGCCACCCTGCAGCAGGCCATCGAGCAGTGGGACACCCTGGCGCCCCAGCTCCAGCACGTCTACGACGCCCTCAACGGCGGCCAGGCCGAGAACGCCTTCGACCTGGACATGGCCAAGCTGCACTCGCCACTGCCCCGCGCCTACCACTGGGCCGACGGCTCCGCCTACCTCAACCACGTCCAGCTGGTGCGTCAGGCGCGCAATGCCGAGATGCCGGAGACCTTCTGGACCGATCCGCTGATGTACCAGGGCGGCAGCGACCGCTTTATCGCCCCCAGCGAGGACATCGAGGCGGTGAGCGAGTCCCACGGCATCGACTTCGAGGGCGAGATCGCCGTCATTACCGACGACGTGCCCATGGCGGTGACCCCGGAGCAGGCCGCCGGCCATATCAAGCTGATCATGCTGGTCAACGACGTCAGCCTGCGCGGCCTGATCCCCGGCGAGCTGGCCAAGGGCTTCGGCTTCTACCAGGCCAAGCCGGCCTCCAGCTTCTCGCCGATCTGCGTCACCCCCGACGAGCTGGGCGACACCTGGAAGGAGGGGCGCGTCCACCTGCCGCTGACCGTGCACCTCAACGGCGAGAAATTCGGCGAGCCGGAGGCCGGCCCCGACATGATCTTCGGCTTCCCGGAGCTGGTGGCCCATGCCGCCAAGACCCGCTACCTGGGTGCCGGCACCGTGATCGGCTCCGGCACCGTCTCCAACCCGGACGCCGAGGGCGGCCCCGGCAAGCCGGTGAGCGACGGCGGCGTGGGCTACAGCTGCCTGGCCGAGGTGCGCATGGTCGAGCAGATCCTGCATGGTCAGGCCAAGACCTCCTTTATGCGCTTCGGCGACCGGGTGCGCATCGAGATGTTCGATCGCGACGGCCAGAGCATCTTCGGCGCCATCGACCAGCAGGTGGTCGAGTACAAGCCCCACTGAGACGAGGAGGCAGGATGACGACCCTCTACGGTTATTTCCGCTCGTCCGCCGCCTACCGGGTACGCATCGCCCTGAACCTCAAGGGCCTGGCCTATGACCAGGCCCCGGTCAACCTGGTCAAGGGCGAGCAGCGCGGCGAGGACTTCCTCGCCCGCAACCCCCAGGGGCTGGTGCCGGCGCTGGTCACCGACGACGGCGCGCGGCTGACCCAGTCCCTGGCGATCTGCGAGTACCTGGACGAGCGCTACCCGGAGCCGGCGCTGCTGCCGGCGGACGCCGCCGGCCGCGCCCGGGTCCGCGCCCTGGCCCAGGCGGTGGCCTGCGAGATCCACCCCCTCAACAACCTGCGGGTACTCAAGTACCTGACCGGGGAGCTGGGGGTGGACGAGGCGACCAAGATGACCTGGTACCGCCACTGGATCAGCGAGGGCTTCGCCGCCCTGGAAGCCCAGCTCTCCCGGGAGGCGGGAAGCGGCGACTTCTGCCATGGCGACACCCCGGGCCTGGCGGACCTCTGCCTGGTGCCCCAGGTGTTCAACGCCGAGCGCTTCGAATGCGACCTGACCGCCTACCCGCGGATCCGTCGCATCGTGGCCAACTGCCGGGCCCTGGACGCCTTCGCCCGGGCCGCCCCGGAGGCCCAGCCGGACGCCGGCTAGGTGTGTAAACCCACCAGGTTGTTCACGGAAAGACCTAGCCGGCTAACCGGAGGATGGTAATCCAAGCTGGCATGCGGTCGATGCCAGTTGTACTGGTGAAGCCAAACCAGCAGATAC
>NZ_BRCY01000049.1:0-13432 GCF_023708045.1 Halomonas sp. NCCP-2165 | reverse complement strand
GCGCTCGCCGCAGGACATCAGCGCCTGCACCGCCTGGGCGGAGAAGCCGCACTGGGGCAGCTGGGGAGAGCCCTTCATGTAGATCAGGATGGGGTTTTCGCCGCCGGGGATCAGTAGAATGGGCGCCAAGCTCACAGTCACCGTCGAGAAGGAATCCCCATGAGCACCACCATCGACACCATCAAGCAGCAGATCGGCGAAAACCCCATCCTGATCTACATGAAGGGCTCTCCCCAGCTGCCCCAGTGCGGCTTCTCCGCCCAGGCGGTGCAGGCGCTGATGTCCTGCGGCGAGCGCTTCGCCTTCGTCAATATCCTCGATAACCCGGATATCCGCGCCGAGCTGCCCAAGTACGCCAACTGGCCCACCTTCCCCCAGCTGTGGGTGGACGGCGAGCTGGTCGGCGGCTGCGATATCATCGTCGAGATGTACCAGAACGGCGAGCTGGAGACCCTGATCAAGGCCACCGCCGCCAAGCACAAGGACGACGAGACCCAAGCTTGAAGAGCGGCACTTCGCGCCTGGAAGCGGCCGGGCTTTGCCCGGAGCACTAAGCTAGAAGCCGGAAGCTCGAAGAAATACCCCCGGGTGAAAGCCACGGGGGTATTTTCTATGGATCGCGCGCACCATCATGCTGATTTCCAGCTTCCAGCTTCCAGCTTCCAGCTTCCAGCTTCCAGCTTCCAGCTTCCAGCTTCCAGCTTCCAGCTTCCAGCTTCCAGCTTGCCTTAGACCTCTTCCAGGCCCTGCTCTCGCTGGGCCAGGTTCCAGCCGCCCAGGTCTTTGAAGCGGTTGACGATGGCGCAGAACAGCTCGGCGGTACGCTCGGTGTCGTAACGGGCCGAGTGGGCCTCGGTGTTGTCGAAGGCGATGCCGGCGGCGCGGCAAGCGCGGGCCAGCACCGTCTGGCCGTAGACCAGCCCGGAGAGGCTGGCGGTATCGAAGCTGGAGAAGGGGTGGAAGGGGTTGCGCTTGATGCCGCAGCGATTGACGGCGGCGTTCAGGAAGCCGTGGTCGAAGGCGGCGTTATGGCCCACCAGGATGGCCCGGGTGCAGCCATTGGCCTTGACCGCCTTGCGCACCGGACGAAAGATCTCGCCGAGCGCCTCCGCCTCGCCGAGGGCGACCCGCCGGCGCAGGGGATCGTCGAGCTTGATGCCGGTGAAGTCCAGCGCCGACTGTTCCACATTGGCGCCCTCGAAGGGCGCCACATGGAAGGCGTAGGTGGCGTCCGGCATCAGGTTGCCTTCCGGGTCCATGCTCAGGGTCACGGCGGCGATCTCGAGGATCGCATCGCTCTCGGCATTGAAGCCACCGGTCTCCATGTCCACCACCACCGGCAGAAAACTCCGAAAGCGCTGTGCCATCATTTCGCGGGCGATTGCCTCGCTCATGCCCCTCTCCCTTGCCAATTCATGTTCGTCCCTGGCGATGGACCGCCCGGGTGGGGCGGATTCTAGCATCTTTGCCCCCGGCTGGCGCCAGGCGGCGGTATTCGACGCCGACCAAGGGCGCTATACTGAGGCGCTCGAACCCCCCAGGCTGTGGCAGGCTTTTCCGCCGCAGCGTCTTGCATGAGTCGATTCACCAAGGAGCCCCGAATGTCCGATGTCAAGAAGGTCGTTCTCGCCTACTCCGGCGGCCTGGACACGTCCGTTATCGTCAAGTGGTTGCAGGAGACCTACAACTGCGAAGTGGTGACCTTCACCGCCGATATCGGTCAGGGGGAAGAGGTCGAGCCGGCCCGCGCCAAGGCCCAGGCCCTGGGCGTCAAGGAGATCTACATCGAGGACCTGCGCGAGGAGTTCGTCCGCGACTACGTCTATCCGATGTTCCGGGCCAACACCATCTACGAGGGCGAGTACCTGCTGGGTACCTCCATCGCCCGTCCGTTGATCGCCAAGCGCCTGATCGAGATCGCCAACGAGACCGGTGCCGACGCCATCTCCCATGGCGCCACCGGCAAGGGCAACGACCAGGTGCGCTTCGAGCTCGGCGCCTACGCCCTCAAGCCCGGCGTCAAGGTGATCGCCCCCTGGCGGGAGTGGGACCTCAACTCCCGCGAGAAGCTGATGGCCTACTGCGACGAGCACAGCATCCCGGTGGACTTCTCCTCCAAGAAGAAGAAGTCTCCCTATTCCATGGACGCCAACCTGCTGCATATCTCCTACGAGGGCGGCATCCTCGAGGATCCCTGGGCCGAGGCCGAGGAAGACATGTGGCGCTGGAGCGTCTCCCCGGAGGCCGCCCCGGACCAGCCCACCTATATCGAGCTGACCTACGAGAAGGGCGATATCGTCGCCATCGACGGCCAGGCCATGAAGCCTCACGAGGTGCTCGAGACCCTTAACAAGCTGGGCGGCGCCAACGGCATCGGCCGCCTGGATATCGTCGAGAACCGCTATGTCGGCATGAAGTCCCGCGGCTGCTACGAGACCCCGGGGGGCACCATCATGCTCAAGGCGCACCGCGCCATCGAGTCCCTGACCCTGGACCGCGAGGCGGCCCACCTCAAGGACGAGCTGATGCCCAAGTACGCCAAGGTGATCTACAACGGCTACTGGTGGAGCCCGGAGCGCAAGATGCTCCAGGCCGCCATCGACGCCACCCAGGACAACGTCTCCGGCGTGGTGCGCATCAAGCTCTACAAGGGCAGCGCCACCGTGGTCGGCCGTCAGTCCGCCGAGTCGCTGTTCGACGAGTCCATCGCCACCTTCGAGGACGATGCCGGCGCCTACGACCAGAAGGATGCCGAGGGCTTTATCAAGCTCAACGCCCTGCGCCTGCGGATCGCCGCCGGCAAGGGTCGTAAGCAAGATTAAGGCTGGGGGCATTCTTTCAGCTCGAAGACTCAGCGACGTCGGCCCCGGCCGGCGTCGCTGTCGTTTAAGGCATCGACAAGGAGAAGCACATGCTCAAGAAGCTGTTATCCGGGCTCTTCGGTCAGGGGGAGGCCAAGGCGGCCCCCGAGCGGGAGGCGGTGGAGTATCGCGGTTATCGGATCACCCCCGACTGTCAGGAGGTCGCGGGCCAGTATCGGGTCAGCGGCTGGATTCGCCTGCCGGTGGAGGGCGGCGAGGCCAGGGAGCACCGCTTCGAGCGCTCCGATATGGTGCCCGGCCGGGAGGCCTGCGAACAGTTGATGATCGGCAAGGCGCAGCGTTTTATCGATGAGACCGGCGAGGCGATGTTCGACTCCCGCTGACTTGGCCTTTGGCCCAACAGGCAGGGCTGACCCCAGGCGCTACACTGCGGGCAGTGCCGACGAGGAGTGCCCATGCGCCTGTTGCAACGTCCCTCTCCCTGGCGGTCCCTCTTCGCCGGGGCCTTTCCCCCCGACCCCTCATGCTGGCCCGAGTCGCTGGCGCCCCTGAAGGAGGCCCTGGCGGTTCTGGGTCCCGAGCCGGGCCTGGCCGAGGCCAAGGCCTGGCAGCCCAGCCTGGTGGCGGCCCTGGTCCGCCTGGAGTTGCCGGCATCGCGGATCGCCGAGCTGCTCAGCGATCACAATGACTGGCTCTATCGCCGCGCCATCGAGGAGGCCCTGGCCGAGATGCGGACCCAGGGCTGGGGCGAGCCGCCGGTGGCCTTCTGCGTGCTGACCCTGGGCTCTGGGGCCCGTCATGAAAGCCTGCTGGGACCGGATCAGGACAACGCCATGATCCTTGACGCCTATCCCGATACCCGCCATGCCGAGATCGACGGCTACTTCCAGCAACTGGGGGAGCGCTTCACGTCGCGCCTCGACGCGGCGGGAATCCCGCTGTGTCGGGGGCAGGTGATGGCGCGTTGGCCGCTGTGGCGCAAGCGCCTGGAGGAGTGGGGCAGGCAGCTGGAGATCTGGACCGCCGAGCGGCGGGTCAAGCGGGTGCAGCAGGCCACCATCCTGCTCGATTTCTTCCCGGTCTATGGCGAGGCGCGCCTGGCCGAGGCGCTGCGCGACAAGGCGCTGGAGCTGGTGCCCCGGGCCGGGCTCTTCCTCGACGAGATGGCCGCGCTGCTGGAGGAGTCGCCGCCGCTGCTGGAGCGTTTCGGCCGTCTGGTGGTGGACGACCAGGCGCCCCACGAGCGGGCCTTCGATCTCAAGCGTCGCGGCCTGCTGCCGATGGTCAATGCCACCCGCCTGCTGGCCTGGTGTCATGGCTGTCGCAGCGTCGATAGCCACGGACGACTGGCCGAGCTGGTGGGACGCGAGGGGCTGGAGGCGGCGCAGGCGCAGGCCCTGCAGGCGGCCCTGGGCCGCTGTCAGGCACTGCTGCTGCGTGCCCAGCGGGAGAGCCTGGCCCAGGGCCGCACCGCGGATGGCTGGATCGATATGGCGCGCCTGGACGAGGCGGAGCGGCTGCTGCTGCGCCATGACATGGGGCGGGTGCGGGCGTTGATCAAGCTGGCCAGGGCCGCCGCCCGGCAGGGGCGGCGGCAGGCAGAGCGCGGTAAGCGGACCTAGAAGGCCTCCCACTCCGGCTCGGGCGCGTCCTGAGGCGCTGCGCCGGGGCGGGCCGGCAAGGCGGGAGACGGCGCCGGGGCGCGGCGCTCCAGGGCCGGGCCATCCTCGCCGAGCACGAACTCCGCCATCAGCCGATCCAGGCGCTGGGCGTTCTTGCGCATGGTGCTGGCCAGGCCGGCGTTCTGGTTGACCATGGTGGCGTTCTGCTGGGTCACGGTATCCATCTCCGCCACGGCGGTATTGATCTGCTCGATACCGGTGGTCTGCTCCCGGGCGCCGGCGGTGATCTCGGCGATCACATCGGCGACCTGGGTCACGCTCTGGCGCATCGCCTGCATGCGCTCGGCGGCGTCCTTGACCAGGCCATCGCCCTCCTGGGTATGGCGTACCGAGGCGTCGATCAGGCCGCGGATGTCCCGGGCGGCTTCTGCGCTGCGGCTGGCCAGGTTGCGTACCTCGCCGGCCACCACCGCGAAGCCGCGGCCCTGTTCGCCGGCCCGGGCCGCCTCCACCGAGGCGTTCAGCGCCAGGATATTGGTCTGGAAGGCGATGGAGTCGATCAGCCCGATGATCTCGCTGATGCGGGTCGCCGAGTCATTGATGGCGGCCATCTTGGCCTCCACCTGCTGCATCGCCTCGCTGCCCTGTTCGGCGGTGCCGGCGGCCGTCAGGGCCAGGCCATTGGCCTGTTCGGCGGCCTGGGTGGTGTGGGTCACGGTGGAGTGGATCTCCTCCATGGAGGCGGAGGTCTCCTGGAGGTTGGCGGCGGCCTGCTCGGTGCGCGAGGAGAGTTCCTGGGTGCCCTCGGCCATGTCGCTGGCCCCGTCGAGTACCTGGCGGGCGTTGCCGCGCACTTGCTGCAGGGTATGCTGCATGCGCTCGACGAAGGCATTGAACTGCACCGCCAGCTCGCCCACCTCGTCCCGACTGTTGACCGCCAGGCGGCGGGTCAGGTCGCCCTTGCCCTTGGCGATATCCGCCATGGCCTGGGCGGTCTGCCGGATCGGCGCCAGGGCGCGACGCGTGCTGATGCCGAGGATCGCCAGCAGCACGGCGAGGATCACGATGCCGGCGAGCAGCAGTGAGCCGAGCAGCTCACGGCTGACGGCGGTAAAGAGCCGCTCGGGGACCGCCATGACCAGGGTCCAGTCGGTGCCGGGGATCGGCTCCCAGAGCAGCGACACGGCCTCGCCCTCGGGCGAGGTGACCCGCCCGCGACCCACTCCGCCGCCCAGCATCTCGCGACCCAGGGCGCTGGCGCCCTGGAAGCCGAGCTCATCCGCCTCGGTCACCTTGAGGTTCATGCGCAGTTCGGCATCCGGGTGGGCGACGACGGTACCGTTGCTGTCGACCAGGTAGCCATAGCTGCCTTCGCCCAGGGAGATATGCGAGACGATCTCGGAGGCGGCCTCCATGGTCAGGGTGGTGCCCAGCAAGCCGACCCGACGGCCTCGTGGGTCGATCAGGGCCTGGGCGAAGACGGCGGTCGGCTGGCCGCTGACCACCGAGATCACCGGGTCCACCAGCAGTCGCTCGGCGCTGCCCTGGGTCACCAGGGCCTGAAAGTAGTCCCGGTGGGTGATATTGACGGTGGCTCCGCTATGGGTAATGACGTCACCGTCGGCATCCGCCACATAGAAGGATTCCAGGCCGGCCTCGCCCGGATGGCGGTCGGCCAGCCAGGCCTGGCGCGTGGCCACCGGGGCGCCATCGGTCAGGCGCTCGTCGCGGGCCAGGCCGTCGAGCCATCGGCGATAGCCGTCGATCCACTGGCCGATCTCGTCGGCCCGGGCCGCGAGCTGCCGCTCGGCGGACGCCGCCATCATGGCGGGGACGCTGGCGTTGAGCTGTGTCTTGACGATGATGCCCAGGGCCAGGCAGGCCCCCAGGAGGGGCAGGGCCAGGGCGCCGAGCAGCTTCTGTGTCAGGGATAAGCGGGAAAACCAATGCATGTGTGTGCCCTTGTCGATACGCGGTAGGACGCCGGTCGCCTGGCCGTCGCCTTGGAGGGCGATCTTCTTGGCGCGGGGGCGGCGTCGGTGGGGCCGGCGGGGCGCCGGTACCCCAGGTTATCGGCGGGGCGCGGCCGAACTTGATGGTGATGGCGAGTCGTCTTGCGCCTCGGGAAGTTCCATCACCAGGCTGGCGCCGCCCAGGGTCGGGGCGGGCTCCACCCAGAGGCGACCGCCCAGGTGGGCGACGATGCCGCGGCTGATGGGTAGCCCCAGGCCACTGCCCCTGGGGCGATGGCGCCGCTCGCCGTGCTGCTGTCGCTGGATCTGATGGAACTTCTCGAAGACCCGTTCGCGCTCGGCCTCGGCGATGCCGGGCCCGTTGTCCTCGACGGCGAGGCGATAGTGATCCTCGTGACGGCACAGGGACAGGCGCACCCTGGGGTACTCGTCGTCGGCGAACTTGCCGGCGTTATCGAGCAGGTTGATGATCACCTGCTCGAGGCGATCCGGGTCGCCCACCACCCAGGCCGGGTCGGCCTCGATGGCGACCTCCAGGGAGACGCCGCGCTCGGCCTGGAGGCGCTCCACCGCCGCCAGGCCGTGGCGAGCCAGCGCGGCCAGATCGAGGCGCCGGGGATTGAGGGTCAGGCGGCCGCTCTCCAGCCGGGCCAGGTCGAGGATCTCCTCGATCAGTCGCGACAGGCGTTGGCTCTCGTGGACCACCACCTCGAGGAACTGCTCGCGCTTGGCCTCGGGGAGGTCCTGGCCGTCGCGGAGGATCTCGGCGAAGGCGCGGATCGAGGTCAGCGGCGTTCTCAGCTCGTGGCTGACCATGGCCACGAACTCGTCCTTGAGGCGGTCGAGCTCCCGCAAGCGCTCGTTGGCGGCGCGCAATTCCTGGCCGATGCGCGCCAGCTCCTGCGACTTCTGCTCGAGACGGCGGTTAACCTCCAGGGTCTGGGAGGTGGTGTCGAGGATGCTCAGCACCGCCTCCAGGTCGAGGGCCTCGCCGCGCACCACCGAGTTGATCAGCACCCGCGCCGAGGCGCTGCCCAGGGCCCCGGCCAGGGCGCGTTCGGTGCGGGCGATAAGTACCGGCGGGGCGGGACGCGCGTCGTCGCCCGACTCCAGTACCCGGGTCGCCACCTTGGCTCCCAGGTAGCGGCTCAGCAGGCGGCGCAGCTCGCCCCGGCTGGTCTCCCCCTGCCACACCCCGGCGGGCATGGCGTCGCGATGCAGGGCCCCGGTAAACAGCGCCGCCTGGGTCTGCTCCAGGCGGCTCTGGGGCGTGAACAGGGAGAGCCCCACCAGGGCGGCCAGGTTGAGCCCCAGGCTCCAGAACAGCGCATGACTATAGCGATCCCAGCCCTCCAGGCCGAACAGCGCATAGGGACGCAGCCAGTCGAGTCCCCAGGGCCCGGTCTCGACGAAACTTAGCGGCAGCCACCCCGACTGGGCGAAGCCCGGCAGCAGCAGGGTATAGACCCAGGCGGCGAAGCCCAGCAGCAGGCCGACGATGGCCCCGGTGCGAGTGGCGCCGCGCCAGTAGAGGCCTAGCAGCAGGGCGGGGGAAAACTGGGCGGCGGCGGCGAAGGAGACCAGGCCGATGGTCACCAGGCTGTAGGCGTCGCCGAGCAGGGCGTGGTAGAGGTAACCCAGCAGCAGGATCAGCAGGATGGCGACCCGCCGGATGCCCAGCAGCCAGCCGCGCAGCTCGCCGCGATGGGTCGCATGCAGTCGCGACGCGCGCAGCAGCCAGGGCATCACCAGCTGGTTGCTGAGCATGGTGGAGAGGGCGATGGTCTCGACGATCACCATGCCGGTGGCGGCGGAGAGCCCGCCGATAAAGACCAGCAAGGGCAGCCCCTCGAGGCCGGCGGAGAGCGGCAGGGTCAGCACGAAGCTGTCCGGGTCGCTGCCGTCCAGCAGCAGCATGCCGGCCAGGGCGATGGGAATCACCAGGAGATTGATGGCCAGCAGATAGAGGGGAAAGAGCCAGCTGGCACGGCGCAGGTGGCGCTCGTCGACGTTCTCCACCACCAGCACCTGGAACTGGCGGGGCAGGGTCAGGAAGGCCAGGAAGGCGAGCAGCAGCAGGCCGCTCCAGCCCAGGGCCCCACCCTCCACCGCGGCGAGGTCGAAGGCCCCACGCAGCGCGGGGCTGGCGCCGGCCCGGGCGAAGAGGTCCGCGGGGCCCCGGAAGAGCACGAAGAGGGTGAACAGCCCCACCGCCAGGAAGGCCACCAGCTTGACCAGGGACTCGAAGGCGATGGCCGCCACCATGCCCTCGTGGCGCTCGCTGGCGTCCAGGTGGCGGGTGCCGAAGAGGATGATGAAGACCGCCAGCACCAGGGCCACCCAGAAGGACTTGTCGGCCCAGAAGGGTTCCTCCGCCAGCCGCCAGTCGACGGGGGCGGGATAGCTCACCAGTACCGCATGGCTCAGGGTGATCGCCTTGAGTTGCAGGGCGATATAGGGGGTGATGCCGATCAGCGCGATCAGCGCCACCAGGGCGCCGAGGGCACCGCTCTTGCCGTAGCGGGCGCTGATGAAGTCGGCGATGGAGGTCAGCCGCTGGGCGGCGGCGATGCGCACCATCTTGCGCAGGATAAAGGGCGCCGAGAGCATCGCCAGCGTCGGTCCCAGATAGATCAGCAGGAAGCTGGCCCCCTGGGTGGTGGCCCGGCCGACGCTGCCATAGAAGGTCCAGGCGGTGCAGTAGACCGCGATGGAGAGGGCATAGACGGTGGGCGAGCCGATCACCGAGCGTCCCTGACTGGCGCGCCGGTCGCCCCAGGCGGCGATCAGGAACAGCAGCGCCAGGTAGCCGAAGGCGGCGGCGAGGATCACCGCTTCGCTACGCATCGGGGCCGGCCTTGGTCGCCATCGCCAGATTCACTCCTCGCTGCTCTCCCGGGGTCCGCCTTTCAGAAAGGAGCAGGCGGTCAGGCCGCTCACCGTTATCCAGGCGCCTATCGATCCCCGGGCTCATCCTTGGTCTTCCTCCCGGGGCCCGCCTTCCAGCAGCCAGGCCGCCAGGCCGATCACCAGGGCCCAGGCCAGCAGCAGGTAGAGGGGCAGGGCGGAGAGGCCGCCGCCCAGGGGACGATCGGCGATGATCACCAGCGGCGGCGAGAACAGCACCAGGGCCAGCAGCAGCAGCGCCAAGAGGCGCTCGCGCCGGCGGGGGGGCTTGGTGGTCCTGGGCATGGCGGTCTCCTTGGCTGGCGGCGTCAGGCGCTGGCATCTTCCCGGTCGAAGGCGCTGCGCTGTAGCTGCAGCAGCTGGTCGAGGCGCACGACCTCCCGCGCCTGGAGGCGCGGGAGCAGATGCAACCACAGCTCGGCGGTCAGGCGCGCATCGCCCAGCGCGGTGTGGCGCGCCTCGGCGGGGATCGTCAGGCCGTAGCGTTCGGCCAGGCTGTCCAGATCATGGCCGTCGAGGCCCGGGTCCAGGGCCCGGGAGAGCAACAGCGTATCGAGCACCGGCATCTCGAAGCGGGCATCGCCCCCGGCGGGCTGCAGGGCCAGCAGGTCGAAGGCGGCGTTATGGGCCAGCAGCACCGCGTCCCCCACATAGTCGCGAAAGCGCGGCAGGACCTGCGCCAGGGGCGGGGCGCCGGCCACGTCCTGGTCACGCAGGCCGTGAATGGCGGTGCTCTCCGGCGGGATGGGGCGCTCCGGGTCGATGCGTACATCGAAGCTGTCGTCGGCGAGCAGGCGGCCGTTGACGATGCGGCAGGCGCCCAGGCTGATCACCTTGTCGCCCTGGCGCAGGGCCAGGCCGGTGGTCTCGGTATCGAAGGCCACCACCTCCAGGGCGGTAAGCGGACGCGAGGCCAGCTCGGCGTCGGGGGCCGGCAGCTCGGCGATGCCGAAATCATGGAATTCCGGGCGGGGCCGCACCCGGGGACGCGGCGCCCCGACTCGCTCCGCCGCGGGCAGAGGCAGGCGCAGGCGCGCATGCTGGCCATCCTCGTCGGCCAGGCTCCACAGCTCGCTGGCATGCTGGCGTAGCAGGGCCTGCAGGCTGGGGGCCAGGGGCAGCTGCTCCAGGGGCCGCGACTGCCACCGGGTCAGTCGGCCCTGGGAGAGCGGGGCGCCGCGCCACACCAGGTCCAGGTAGACACGCTTGTTGCCCAGGCAGGCCTCCACCTCCAGGCAGGATTGGCCGGTGGCGCCGGCGACCTCCTCCACCAGGGCCTCGAGCAGACCCAGCAGCGCCGGCGCATCGGCCTTGAGCCAGGCGGGAATGCCGATGGGGCGGATCGCCAGGCCGCCTTGGGCGAGGCGCTCATTCAGGGCCTCGAAGAGATCGTTGGACCAGGTGGGCAGCAGGCGCTCGCCCTGTTGCTGGAGGCTTTCGGTGAGCTCTCCGAGGCCGTGGATGACCTCCCCGAGACGCTCGCTCTCCTCCTGGACGGCCCGGGTCAGGCGCTGGCGCAGGGCCGCGTCTCGCTCGCCGAGCCGCGCCAGGGCCTCGGCGGCGCTGCCCAGGGTGGCGCCATGGCCGCGCAGCCGTGGCAGCAGCTCGGCGAGGCCGGCCCGGGGCCCGAGCTCGCTGTGCCAGGCGGCGGTGGCGTCCTCCAGGGTGATCAGGGTCTCCTCATGCTGGCTGGGGACCCGGCGCAGCATGGCGCGCAGCCACTGCTCGCCGAGGGGCACCAGCAGTTCCCGGGGCGTGCCGTCCTCGGGCAGCCGCTCAAGGGCCTCGCGCAGGCTGGCCTGGGGCAGCAGACCCGCCAGGCGCTTGCCCAGGCCCAGCCCCGGGTGATCGGCGAACAGGCGCTCGGCGGCCTGGTTGAAGAGCAGCAGGCGGTGGTGGCGATCGCACAGCAGCAGGGGAGTCTCCAGCAGCTGCAGCAGGGCCTCCAGTTCCTGGCGGATTCGCGCGGCGCCGCGGGCGCCCTCGGCATGGGCGGTGGCCAGGCGTTGACGGTCGCCGCGCCACTCCTCGCGCAGGCGCCTGAGGTCCGGGGCCAGGCCGGCGAGCCAGCCCTCCGGGGGATAGTCGTCCCGGGCATCGGGGTTGGCGACCAGGCGTGCCACCAGCACCTGGAGATGGCGCAGCGGCCGCAGCAGGCGTCGCTCCAGCAGGGCGCCGAGCAGCAACAGCAGGGCGCCGCTGGCCAGGCTGGCCGCCCAGAGGACGAGGCGTTCGGTGCCCTGGGGCATCAGGCGGGCATCGAGCCACAGGGCCGCCGCCAGGCCGGCGAAGCCGCTCAGGCCGCTGAGCAGCAGCCAGGCACCGACCAGGCGTTGCCGCTTGGGCAGCCCCATCAGCGCGCCTCGTCGAGCAGGGCCTTGACCTTCTCCACCAGGGCCTGGGTCGAGAAGGGCTTGGTGATGTAATCGTCGGCCCCCAGGGCCAGGCCTTTCTCGCGCTCCACCTCGCGGCCATGGGCGGTGAGCATGATGATCGGAAGCGTCGCCCCCTCGGGGGTCTGGCGCAGCCGCTCGAGGACCTCGAAGCCGCTCAGGTCGGGCAGGCTGATATCCAGCAGGATCAGGTCGGGGCTCGCCTCGCTGACCCGGGCCAGGGCGCTCTCGCCATCCTCGGCGGTGGTCACCTCGAAGCCCGCCTGCTGCATCAGAAACTCCAGAGAGAGGACGATATTGGGCTCGTCGTCCACTACCAGCACCTTGGGCATCGGCCCCTCCTCGTCGAACGTCACGGTTGTGTCCAGTCTAGTGGCGCCGTGTCGGGCGTTGAAAGGCGACCTTGGCAGAATGGGGCGCCGCGCGCAGACTGACCCGCGGAAATTCAAACGCCTGTAATAACCAAGGAGCGGCAGGATGATTCGTGTGCACAGCCTGGAGCAGTCCCGGTCCCAGCGGGTGGTATGGCTACTGGAGGAGCTGGGCGAGGCCTATGAGCTGGTGACCTATCGGCGGGACCCCGAGACCCTGAGGGCCCCCGCGGCGCTGCGCGAGGTGCATCCGCTGGGCAAGTCGCCGGTGATCAGCGACGAGGCCCGCGGCGGGCGGGTGATCGCCGAGTCGGGGGCCATCGTCGATTACCTGCTGGCGCGTCACCCGGAAAGCGACCTGCTGCCGCCCGCGGGCAGCGATGCCTATGAACGCTACCGTTTCTGGTTGCATCATGCCGAGGGCTCGGCGATGCCGCCGCTGGTGATGTCGCTGGTCTTCTCGCGGCTGGGCAAGCCGCCGGTGCCGGCGCTGATTCGCCCCATCGGGGCCCTGCTGGCCAAGGGCGTGCACCGTGCCTACCTGGGGCCGGAGCTCGTCACCCTGCGGGAGTTCTGGGAGGCCTCGCTGGCCTCCGGCTGGTTCGCCGGCGAACACTTCAGCGCCGCGGATATCCAGATGAGCTTCCCGGTCCTGGCCATGGCCAGCCGCGGCGGCCTGGACGACGCGCCACGGCTCCGGGCCTTCCTCGAGGCGATTCGTGCGCGTCCCGCCTACCAGCGGGCGGTAGACAACGCCGGGGAGTTTGGCGTTCTCGATTAGGCTCCCGTGCCTAGCCATGACCGTTATCGGGGTGCCCGAGCCCCAGCGCTTCGCGACGGGGTCGCAGCCAGTACCAGGCCAGCAGGATCACCAGCAACGGCAGCACCCAGTCGGGCACCCGCGTCAGCCAGTTCAGGGCCTGGTGCAGGAGAGAGGCCACCAGGCCGGCGGCGGCCCCGCCCAGGGGGTGGCGCCAGGCGCTCGGCCGGGGCTCCTCCCGGGGTCGGGCGAGACGCAGCAGCATGCCGCTAAAGAGGCCGAAGGCCACGGCCATGAAAAGCGTCGTCCAGAATGCGCTCATGCTGCCTCCTGCGGGCCAGGGAGTGGGCCAGGCATCGGTCGCCGGTGGCAGACCTGTCGTCTCTCTTACCTTAGCAGTCGCTCCGACGCCGCCCCAATTCCCCCCGCGACTGAGGGTGTGACTATTCCAGACGGGACACGAGCCGCTGCCAGGCGAGTCCCATCCACTCATGGAGGGCGCGGCTGCTCTGGTTGAGGTGATAGGCCCGGGGCAGCCAGGCATAGAGGCCCGGGGGCGGGGCGCTGGCGAAGCCGGTGGGGGC
>NZ_BRCY01000048.1:0-14638 GCF_023708045.1 Halomonas sp. NCCP-2165 | reverse complement strand
CGGGGGGAGTGAGGGTATCCATCGGCCAGCGGGGGCGGGCGGCGAAGACGCCGGGCTCGTCGCGTTCACCGGCGAGCAGGCGCTGGGCGCCTACGTAGGCAATCATGGCGCCGTTATCGGTGCAGAAGCGTCCCCGCGGGTAGTAGGCCCGGGCGTCGCGCTTGGCGCACTCGCGCTCCAGGCGCTCGCGCAGGCGCACATTGGCGCTGACCCCGCCGGCCACCACCAGGCGCTTGAGGCCGGTCTGGTCCAGGGCGCGGCGACACTTGATCACCAGGGTGTCCACCACCGCCTCCTCGAAGGCCCGGGCGATATCGGCGCGGGCCTGATCGTCCAGGGTGCCCTCCGCCTCGAAGGCGCGCAGGGTGGTCAGGGTATGGGTCTTGAGGCCGGAGAAACTGAAGTCGAGGCCCGGGCGGTCGGTCATGGGGCGCGGGAAGCGCAGCCGCTTGGGGTCGCCCTGTTCCGCCAGCCTGGCCACCCGGGGGCCGCCCGGGTAGTCGAGGCCGAGCATCTTGGCGGCCTTGTCGAAGGCCTCGCCGGCGGCGTCGTCCACCGACTCCCCCAGCAGTCGGTAGCGGCCGATGCCCTGCACCTCCACCAGCTGGGTGTGGCCGCCGGAGACCAGCAGCGCCACGAAGGGGCAGGCCGGGGGCTCGTCCTCCAGCATGGGGGCCAGCAGGTGGCCCTCCATATGGTGCACGCCGAGCACCGGCCGCTCCAGCGCGAGGGCCAGGCCATGGGCGGTGGCGGCGCCCACCATCAGGGCGCCGGCGAGCCCCGGGCCGGCGGTATAGGCGATGCCGTCCAGGTCGCCCCGGGTGAGACTCGCCTCGGCGAGCACCTCGTCGACCAGCGGCAGCAGCTTGCGGGTATGGTCCCGGGACGCCAGCTCCGGTACCACGCCGCCATAGTCGGCATGCATGGCCACCTGACTGAAGAGGGCATCGGCCAGCAGGCCGTGCTCGGTATCATAGAGGGCGACGCCGGTCTCGTCGCAGGACGTCTCGATCCCCAGTACACGCATGATGGTCAAAGGCTCGCTGGCTCCAAGGAGGAGGGATATTCTACGCATTTGCCCGCGGCGCGTCAGCGTCATTTGCAAAGCCGGGTCACCACGTCTAGAATACTGTGCGCTGTAAGACTGGGTCGTGCACCCGGATTCCCGCTTCCCCACATTTGTCTGCTCACGGTCGTTGTCTCGACCGCGTCAGTGTCTGCGACGGAATCGAGTCCTCAGGGTGTGCGTATCATCCGAACTCATGATCCTAAGGTAGGTGAGTGCTTAATGCCTTCTGTCAAAGTACGTGACAACGAGCCGTTCGACGTCGCACTGCGTCGCTTCAAGCGTTCCTGCGAAAAAGCCGGTGTTCTCTCCGAAGTTCGCCGCCGCGAGCACTACGAGAAGCCGACTGCCGAGCGCAAGCGCAAGGCGGCTGCCGCCGTCAAGCGTCACGCCAAGAAGCTGCAGCGCGAGCGCAAGCGTTTCGAACGGCTGTACTGATCCGTACTGGGGGCGATGAGGGCGCCTGGCGCACATCGTCCCGGAGGGATGCCAAGCGGCCGCCATTCGGTGGCCGTTTGTTTTTTGCTGGACGACATGACCTGCCGGTCTCTCGGGCGACTCAGCCATGGGACAGATTCCCCAACGCTTTATCGATGATCTCCTGGCCCGCGTCGACGTGGTCGAGGTGGTCGGGGAGCGCGTTCAGCTCAAGAAGGCGGGGCGCAATTTCAGCGGCCTCTGCCCCTTCCATCAGGAGAAGACGCCGTCGTTCACCGTCAGCCAGGACAAGCAGTTCTACCACTGCTTCGGCTGCGGGGCCCACGGCAACGCCCTGCGTTTCCTGATGGAGTACGACAAGCTGCGCTTTCCCGAGGCGGTGGAGCAACTGGCCGGCCGGCTGGGCATGGAGGTGCCCCGGGAGGGCGCCGACGACCCCCGGGCCCAGGCCCGGGAGCGCAAGCGCCAGGAGGGCGTCAACCTGCTGGAGCTGGCGGCGAGCTTCTTCCGCGAGCGGCTGAAGATGCCCGAAGCCCAGGCCGCCCGCGGCTACCTGGAGCGGCGCGGGCTGTCGCCGGAGGTGCAGGGCGACTTCGGCATCGGCTATGCCCCGGACGCCTGGGAGGGCCTCAAGCGCCACCTGAGCGAGCGCGGCGTGCCCGAGTCGGTGCAGGTCGAGTATGGCCTGCTGGTGCATCGCGAGGAGAGCGGGCGAACCTACGATCGCTTCCGCGACCGGGTGATCTTCCCGATCCGCGACTTCAAAGGGCGCACCATCGCCTTCGGCGGACGGGTGCTGGGCGACGCCAAGCCCAAGTACCTCAACTCCCCGGAATCTCCGGTGTTCCACAAGGGGCGCGAACTCTACGGCCTCTACGAGGCGCGCCAGGCCAATCGCCAACTGGAGCGCCTGGTGATCGTTGAGGGCTACATGGACGTGGTGGCCCTGGCCCAGTTCGGCATCCGCAACGCGGTCGCCACCCTGGGCACCTCCACCAGCGAGGAGCACCTGCAGCGGCTGTTCCGCCTGGTGGGGGAAGTGGTGTTCTGCTTCGATGGCGACCGCGCCGGGCGCCAGGCCGCCAGCCGCGCCCTGGAGACGGTGCTGCCGCAGATGATCGACGGTCGCCAGGCGCGTTTCCTGTTCCTCCCCGAGGGCGAGGACCCGGATACCCTGGTGCGCCGCGAGGGCCCCGAGGCCTTCGAGGATCGCATCACCTGCGCCAGCCCCCTCTCCGAGTTCCTCTTCGAGGAAGCCGGGCGCGGCCGGGACCTGGCCCGGGTGGAGGATCGCGAGCGCTTCGCCACCACGGTGCTCAAGGCCCTGGAGAAGCTCCCCGAGGGGGTGCTCAAGTCGCTGCTGCTGGGCGAGCTGGCCAAGCGCACCGGCGTCGAGCCGGGGCGCTTCCAGGCGCTGATGAAGGCGGCGGAACCGGCCCCGGTCGAGGCCCCGCCGCCGCTGTCCGAGGCGCCCCCCGGGGAGTGGGGCGAGCCCGAGCCGGCGGCGACGCCGCGGCCCAAGGGCGCGCCGCTCAGCCTGCTGGGGCGCACCCTGCAGCTGCTGGTGCACGAGCCGGCCCTGGTGGCGCGGCTGCCCGAGGAGGGCGGCTGGTGGCCCACCGAGGATCCGGATGCGACCCTCCTCGGCGAGGTGATTCGCCTGCTGCGGGCCGGCGGCTATCGCAGTGGCCAGGTACTGCTGGCCCATTTCCATGGGCGTCCCGAGGGGCAGCGCCTGGCGGAGTTGGTGCGTCGCGAGCTGCCGATACCCCGGGAGGTGCGCGGCGAGGAGCTGGAGGGGTTGGTGGCGCATTTTCGCCGTCGGCATCAGCAGCGCTCGCCGCAGAGCGAATTCGAGGCCCTGTTGTCAAAGGAACGAAATGGCGAGCGGCTCAGTCGAGAAGAGAAACAGCGCCTGAACGAGCTGGTGCTGACACTGAGTCGACGTTAATCGGGCGGGCAGGACTTGAAAAGTCGCCGGTCACCTCCATCTAGGGGGCAGCCGGGAGTTTCCATCGGGGAACCGTACAACCTAACACACCTGAACGACGGCGCAAATGGAGCGCTGGCGGATTGGCGGGGTCAGACGCTATACTGTTTGGCTTTATGGATTTTCGACGCCTGAGCGTTCGGGTGCTTCATTCTTCTTCGTCGAGATAGGGTATCTATGGCTGGAAATGCGCAGCAACAGTCGCGTCTCAAGGAGCTGATCGCGCGCGGCAAGGAGCAGGGTTACCTGACCTATGCCGAGGTCAACGATCACCTCCCCGAGGATATCGCCGACCCGGATCAAGTGGAAGACATCATCGGCATGATCAACGACATGGGCATCAGCGTCGTTGAAGTCGCGCCGGATGAAGACACCCTGATGATGTCCGACCACTCCACCGATGAGCATGCGGCCGAAGAGGCCGTGGCCGCGCTGGCTGCCGTGGAAAGCGACGTGGGCCGCACCACCGACCCGGTGCGCATGTACATGCGCGAGATGGGTACCGTGGAGCTGCTGACCCGCGAGGGCGAGATCGAGATCGCCAAGCGGATCGAGGAGGGCACCCGCGAGGTGATGTCGGCCCTGGCCTACCTGCCGGGGGCCGTGGAGTCGATCCTCGAGGCCTATGATGCCACCCAGGACGAGGAGGCTCCGGGCCGTCTCTCCGACCTCTTCTCCGGCTTTATCGACCCGGACGAGGGCATCCCTGGCGTGGCCGAGGCCGATGTCCCCGAAGAGGAAGAGAGCGCTTCCGTCGACGACGAAGACGAGGACGCCGAAGAAGAAGAGTCCGGCGGTGGCCCGGATCCCGAGGAGGCGCGTGCCCGCTTCGAGCAGATCCGCGAGCAGAACGCCCTGGTCAAGGCCGCGGTGGAGAAGCACGGTTACGGCTCCGCCGAGGCCCAGGCCGAGCAGGCGCGTCTGGCCGAGCTGTTCTCGCCGATCAAGCTGGTGCCCAAGCACTTCGAGCGCCTGGTGGGGCAGGTGCGCATCAGCGTCGAGCAGGTGCGGGCCCAGGAGAAGGCGATCATGCAGGTGTTCGTCAAGCGCGGCAAGGTGCCCCGTAAGGCGTTCATCAAGTCCTTCCCCGGCAACGAGTCCCGCGGCGAGTGGATGGACGAGTTCCTCGCCGACAACGCCAAGTACGCCGATCGCCTGGAACCCTTCCGCGGTGATGTGCAGCGCGCCCAGCGCAAGATCGCCTTCGAAGAGGACATGGTCCAGCTGCCGGTGGGCGAGCTCAAGGAGGTCAACCGTCGCCTCTCCATCGGCGAGGCCAAGGCGCGGCGTGCCAAGAAGGAGATGGTCGAGGCCAACCTGCGCCTGGTGATCTCCATCGCCAAGAAGTACACCAACCGTGGCCTGCAGTTCCTGGACCTGATCCAGGAGGGCAACATCGGCCTGATGAAGGCGGTGGACAAGTTCGAATACCGTCGCGGCTACAAGTTCTCCACCTACGCCACCTGGTGGATTCGCCAGGCGATCACCCGCTCCATCGCCGACCAGGCGCGCACCATCCGTATCCCGGTGCACATGATCGAGACCATCAACAAGCTCAACCGGGTCTCCCGGCAGATGCTCCAGGAGATGGGCCGCGAGCCGACCCCGGAAGAGCTCGGCGAGCGCCTCGAGATGCCCGAGGACAAGGTGCGCAAGGTGCTGAAGATCGCCAAGGAGCCGATCTCCATGGAGACGCCCATCGGCGACGATGACGACTCTCACCTGGGCGACTTCATCGAGGACGGCACCATGCTGCTGCCCATCGATTCCGCCACCGGCGAGGGGCTGATCGAGGCCACCCGCAACGTCCTCGGCGGCCTCACCGCCCGCGAGGCCAAGGTGCTGCGCATGCGCTTCGGCATCGACATGAACACCGATCACACTCTCGAGGAGGTCGGCAAGCAGTTCGACGTGACCCGCGAGCGGATCCGTCAGATCGAGGCCAAGGCGCTGCGCAAGCTGCGTCACCCGTCCCGTTCCGAGCCGCTGCGCTCCTTCCTGGACGAGTAAGGCGGCTCACCCCGCCAACAGAAAACGCCCGCGGCCTTGGCCGCGGGCGTTTTCGTTGGTGCCGGTGACTAGGACCTCAGGCCCGGGTGCGGCGCCAGTGGCGGGCCAGGATCACCAGCTCGATCATGGCGATCAGCACCAGGCCGTAACCGAGCAGCTCCACCACCTCCTCGGCGGCGTCCTTGAAGGTGCGCAGGTACTGCTCCTGGAGGATCGCCTCCCAGAAGGCGCTGCGGCCGTAGAGTCGCGAGAAGACATAGGTGGTCAGGAAGCCGGCGGCGAACAGGCCGAAGGAGAGGCTGTTGGCGTAGTCGGCAAACTCCTCGGCGAAGCGGCGGCGGCGGCGCAGCACCCAGTAGAGGCTGGGCAGCATCACCAGGGCCGCCAGCAGCTGCCAGGCGCCATCGAAGACATGGGTGTCGAGCCAGTAGTCTTGCTCGCGGATAAAGGAGCCGAAGGTGAAGGCGAACAGCAGCAGGGTGACATTGGGCAGCAGGCCCAGCCCCTGGCGGGTGTAGAGCAGCAGCAGGGAGGCGCCGAGCAGCAGGCCGCCCTGGGCCAGCTCGGTAAAGCCGCGCTCGGTGAAGCGCCACTCGGGCAGGTGGCTGGCCTCCCAGAAGGCACCCTGGGCGAGCAGGGCCACCAGCAACAGGTAGAGGAAGGCGCGCAGGGCCAGGGGCGGCAGGCGGTAGGGGGATGGCGTGGGCATGGCTCGATCCATCGATGAAAAGCCTTAATTATACCTGCGCGGCGAGCATTTGCGCAGGCCGGATCACTCGCCGCGGCCGCGCCGCGCCTCCTCCACCAGCCAGTCATGCACCGCCGCCACCCGGCGGTCGTCCAGGGCCCCCGGCGAGTAGACGATGCCGTACTGCTTGCCGGTGGCGACCCGCTCGGCGAAGGGGGCGATCAAAGCGCCGCGCTTGAGCTCGTCGGTGATCAGGGTGCGCCGGGCGATGGCCACCCCCATGCCGGCGATGGCCGCCTCCATGGTCAGCTGGTTGCGGTTGAAGGTATAGCCGCGGCGCACATTGACATGGGGGGCGGCGATGGCCTCCAGGTAGTGCTCCCACTCCGCGTAGTCGTGGCTGCCCCGCCAGGCGGTGACGTCATGCAGCAGCGGGTAGTAGGCCAGGTCCTCGGGGCGCCGCAGCGGCGGCTTGCCGCGCATCAGCGACGGCGCGCAGACCGGGAAGATCAGCTCGTCCATCAGCGGCGTGATGGAGAAGCCCGGGTAGTGGCCGTCGTTGAGGTCGAGGGCCAGGTCGAAGTCGCCGTCGCGCAGCGAGATATTGCTGTCCTCGGCGATCACCTGCACCTCGATGTCCGGGAAGCGCGCTTGCAGTCGGGGCAGGCGCGGCATCAGCCACTTGGCCAGGAAGGAGGGCACGCTGCGCAGGCGCAGGATGCCGCTCATCACTCCCGAGCGCAGCCGCCGCACCTCCTGGCCCACCGCCTGGTAGGCCTCGTCCACCACCGCCGCCAGGCGCCGCCCCTCGTCGGTCAGTTCCAGGCGCCGCGGCAGGCGGCGGAACAGCTTGAAGCCCAGGCGCTCCTCCAGCTGCTTGATCTGCTGGCTCACCGCCCCGGTGGTCACGTGCAGCTCCTCGGCGGCGCGGGTAAAGGAGAGGTGATGGGCGCTGACCGCGAAGACCTTCAGCCAGGCATGGGTCTGGGCATTGAGGTGTCGGCTCATGGTTGAGTTTTACTAAATCCAGGAGAAGATATTTTCGATTGTCTCGCGAATCCATCGCCGTGAACATAGCGTAAACGCCTCGACGAGGCAGCCCATAATGTCCGATGCTTTAGTCAGATTGATGCGTTGCGACGAGATAGTCTGAATGGCGACGGTCGACGTCGCCCGGGGGTAAGCGAGATGTCCATCAGTGTGTTCGACCTCTTCAAGATCGGCGTGGGGCCGTCCAGCTCGCATACCGTGGGGCCCATGCGCGCCGCCTACGACTTCGTCGAGAGCCTGCGCGCCCAGGACCTGCTGGAGCGGGTGGCCCGGGTCGAGGTGCAGCTCTACGGCTCGCTGTCCGCCACCGGCATCGGCCACGGCACCGACCGGGCGGTGATCATGGGGCTGATGGGCGAGCGTCCCGATCGCATCGATCCCAAGATCATCTCGCCCTGCATCGAGGAGCTGCTGGAGTCCCAGAGCCTGCTGCTCGACGGCCGCCTGGCGATCCCCTTCCTGTGGCCCCGCGACATGCAGCTGCTGGAAGAGAACCTGCCCCATCACCCCAACGCCATGCGCCTGATCGCCCACGGCCATAGCGACGAGCTCTACCGCAACACCTACTATTCGGTGGGCGGCGGCTTCGTGATCGACGAGGCCCAGGCCCAGCAGGGCGACCTGGATACCGACACCACGCCGTTGCCCTACGACTTCAACTCCGCCGCCGAGCTGATGGCGCTGTGCCGCATGCACGACCTGCGCATCAGCGAACTGATGCTCGAGAACGAGAAGGCCTGGCGCGACGAGGCCGAGATCCGCGGCGAGCTGTGGGCCATCTGGCAGGCCATGCAGGAGTGCGTGGACAACGGCCTGGCCGCCGAGGGCATCCTGCCCGGCGGGCTCAACGTCAAGCGCCGCGCCAATGCCCTGCATCGCCGCCTGGAGGCCATGGAGGACAGCTCCAGCCTGATCGCCTCCACCTTCTCCGCCATGGACTGGGTCAACGTCTTCGCCCTGGCGGTGAACGAGGAGAACGCCGCCGGCGGGCGCATGGTCACCGCGCCCACCAATGGTGCGGCGGGCATCATCCCGGCGGTGCTGCACTACTACATGAAGTTCCAGCCCGGCGCCTCCGAGCGCGACGTGGTGGACTTCCTGCTGGCCGCCGGCGCGGTAGGCATCCTGTGCAAGAAGAACGCCTCCATCTCCGGCGCCGAGGTGGGCTGCCAGGGCGAGGTGGGCTCCGCCTGCGCCATGGCCGCCGCCGGCCTGGCCGAAGTGATGGGCGGCTCGGTGGGTCAGGTGGAGAACGCCGCCGAGATCGGCCTGGAGCACAACCTGGGCCTGACCTGCGATCCGGTGGGGGGCCTGGTGCAGGTGCCCTGCATCGAGCGCAACGCCATCGCCTCGGTGAAGGCGATCAACGCCGCCCAGATGGCCCTGCGCGGCGACGGCGAACACTTTATCTCCCTGGACAAGGTGATCCGTACCATGCGCGACACCGGTCGCGACATGCAGGACAAGTACAAGGAGACCTCCCGCGGCGGCCTCGCGGTCAACGCCATCGAATGCTGATGTAACCTTCTCTCTCTCGTATCAACCCTTTGGGCGCTCTCTCGGGCGCCCTTTTTTTGTTGGTGGCCGCTGCGTCGAATCGCCGAATCGCCGGCTAAAGCCAGCTCCTACGAGGTGGGGGTGCCACTGGGGTGGTAGGAGCCTGCTTCAGCAGGCGATGGCTAAAGCCGGCTCCTACGAGGTGGGGGTGCCACTGGGGTGGTAGGAGCCTGCTTCAGCAGGCGATGGCTGGTCGAATCGCCGAGATGCCGAATCGCCGGCTAAAGCCAGCTCCTACGAAGTGGGGGGTGCCACTGGGGTGGTAGGAGCCTGCTTCAGCAGGCGATGGCTGGTCGAATCGCCGAGATGCCGAATCGCCGGCTAAAGCCAGCTCCTACTCGTCGGGCGCAGGAGAAGGCCCCATCTCTACACCCTTGGTCGAGTTCAACGTTTCGGTGGTTGAACGGCTGGGTCGATCTGTTCTAGCTTACGTTAACGTAAAGTGATGGCGTCCTCCGCCGTCGCTCGCCAACAACAACAAGAGCCGGGCGCAGCAGTGCCCAGAGGACACCCTATGACCCAGGAGTTCATCCTCGAGACTCGGGGGTTGACCAAGGAGTTTCGCGGCTTCACCGCGGTGGACGGCGTCGACCTCAAGGTCCGGGAGGGGCATATCCACGCCCTGATCGGCCCCAATGGCGCCGGCAAGACCACCGTCTTCAACCTGCTCACCAAGTTCCTGCCGCCCACCCGCGGCGAGATCCTCTACCGGGGCGAGGCGATCACCGCCATGAAGGCCAACCAGATCGCCCGCATGGGCCTGGTGCGCTCCTTCCAGATCTCCGCGGTGTTCGGCCATATGACCGCCCTCGAAAACGTGCGCGTCGCCCTGCAGCGCCCCATCGGTACCTCCTTCCATTTCTGGAAATCGGCGAAGAGCCTCGATCACCTCAATGCCCGCGCCCTGGAGCTGCTCGACGAGGTGGGCCTGGTGGAGTACGCCGACGTACTCACCGTGGAGATGCCCTACGGGCGCAAGCGCGCCCTGGAGGTGGCCACCACCCTGGCCCTGGAGCCGACCCTGATGCTGCTCGACGAGCCCACTCAGGGCATGGGCGCCGAGGACGTGGACCGCATCGTCGAGCTGATTCGCCGCGTCGCCAAGGGCCGCACCGTGCTGATGGTGGAGCACAACCTCAGCGTGGTCAGCCGCCTCTGCGACCGCATCACCGTGCTGGCCCGGGGCGCGGTGCTGGCCGAGGGCGACTACGCCACGGTCTCCGCCGACCCGCGGGTGCGCGAGGCCTATATGGGCAGCGAAGCCGAAGAGGAGGTCAGCGCATGACGCCACTCGCCGAAACCCTGGAGACCTCGGGCTACCGCGATCATCACCCGGAGCGAGCCGCGGAGGAGATCAATCCATGACACAGCTTGCCGAAACCCAGGAGAGCGCCGGCTACCGCGACCACGACGGCGCGGAGATGCTGCGGATCAGCGACCTGCACGCCTTCTACGGCGAGTCGCATATCCTCCACGGCGTCGACCTCGACGTGAAGCGCGGCGAGCTGGTGACCCTGCTGGGCCGCAACGGCGCCGGGCGCAGCACCACCCTCAAGGCGATCATGAGGCTGGTGGGGCGGCGTACCGGCTCCATCGTCATCAACGGCACCGAGACCCTGGCCCTGAAGCCCCACCGCATCCCGCGCCTGGGGGTCGGCTACTGCCCGGAGGAGCGCGGCATCTTCGCCAGCCTCGACGTGGAGGAGAACCTGCTGCTGCCGCCCACGGTGCGCTCCGGGGGCATGAGCCTCGACGAGATCTACGAGATGTTCCCCAACCTCTACGAGCGGCGCCGCAGCCAGGGCACCCGCCTCTCCGGCGGCGAGCAGCAGATGCTGGCCATGGCGCGCATCCTGCGCACCGGCGCCCGGCTGCTGCTGCTCGACGAGATCACCGAGGGCCTGGCTCCGGTCATCAACCAGGCCCTGGCCGAGGTGCTGCTCAAGCTCAAGGCGCGTGGCATGACCATCGTGCTGGTAGAGCAGAACTTCCGCTTCGCCGCGCCCCTGGCCGACCGCCACTTCGTGATGGAGCACGGTCGCATCATCGAGGAGATCAGCGCCGCCGAACTGCCCGGCCGCCGCGACCACCTCAACCGCCTGCTGGGGGTCTGACCCCCGCCTCATCCGACCAACAACAATAACGGGCCCACGCCCATGGAGAATTGCATGACCCTAACCAAGAAGTGCCTCGCCAGCAGCATCGCCCTCGCCACCGCCCTGGCCGCCGGCGGCGCCCAGGCCGAGCTCAGCGACGACGCCGTGCGCATCGGCTACCTGGCGGACATGTCCGGCACCTACCGCGACCTGGCCGGCCCCGGCGGCCTGGCCGCCCTGGAGATGGCGGTGGAGGATTTCGGCGGCAGCGTCAATGGCACGCCCATCGAGGTGTTCAGCGCCGACGACCGCAACAGCGCCGACGTGGGCGCCAACACCGTGCGCGGGTGGGTCGACCAGAGCAACGTCGATATGGTGGCGGGCATGGTCGCCTCCTCGGTGACCATCGCCGTGACCCAGGTGCTGGAGCAGTACGACAAGCTGGGCCTGGTCTCCGGCTCCGCCGCCTCCAGCATCACCAACGAGCACTGCACCCCCAACCATATCCACTGGGTCTACGACACCTACCCGCTGGCCAACGGCACCGCCCGGGCGGTGGTTGACCAGGGCGGCACCGACTGGTTCATGCTGACCGCCGACTACGCCTTCGGCCACGCCCTGGAGGGCGACGTGGAGAAGGTGGTCACCGAGAACGGCGGTAACATCGTCGGCCGGGTGCGCCACCCCTTCCCGACCAGCGATTTCTCCTCCTATATCCTCCAGGCCCAGGGCTCCGGGGCGCAGATCGTCGGCCTGGCCAATGCCGGCGCCGACACCGTCAACGCCATCAACACCGCCAGCCAGTTCGGCCTGACCCAGAGCGGCCAGCAGCTCGCCGGCCTGCTGGTGTTCCTCAACGACGTCTACGCCATGGGCCTGGACGCCACCCAGGGCCTGCTGCTGACCACTGGCTGGTACTGGAACATGGACGATGAGGCCCGCGAGTGGTCCGAGCGCTACTACGAGCGGGTCGGGCGCATGCCGACCATGGTCCAGGCGGGCATCTACTCCAGCACCATGCACTACCTCAACGCCGTGGAGGCCACCGGCAGCGACGACACTGCCACCGTCCGCGAGCACATGATGTCGCAGCCGATCCACGACTTCTTCGCCCGCAACGGCCATATCCGCGCCGACGGCCGCATGGTCCACGACATGTACCTGGCCCAGGTGAAGACCCCGGAGCAGTCCGAGGGCGAGTGGGACCTCTACCATATCCTCGCCACCATTCCCGCCGATCAGGCCTATCGCCCGCTGGCCGAGAGCCAGTGCGACCTGGTGCAGAACTAACCACCGGCCCGGCGGCCCCGACGGGGCCGCCGCCTTCCCGCTGGCGAGGAGATTCCTACCATGACGATGATATTCGGGGTGCCCCTGGCGGTATTCATGGGGCAACTGCTGCTGGGGCTGATCAACGGCGCCTTCTACGCCCTGCTCAGCCTGGGCCTGGCGGTGATCTTCGGCCTGCTGAAGATCGTCAACTTCGCCCACGGCGCCCAGTACATGCTGGGCGCCTTCGTCGCCCTGCTGGGCTCCCGCTACCTGGGGCTCGACTACTGGCTGGCGCTGCTGCTGGTGCCGCTGGTGGTGGGCGGCTTCGGCATGCTGATCGAGCGCCTGCTGCTGCGCCGTATCGCCCACCTGGACCACCTCTACGGACTCTTGCTGACCTTCGGCCTGGCACTGATCTTCGAGGGCGCCCTGATCAACCTGTTCGGCGTCTCCGGGGCCAGCTACCCGATTCCCGAGGCGCTGCAGGGCGGCGTCAACCTGGGCTTTATGTTCCTGCCCATCTACCGCGGCTGGGTGCTGGTGGCGGCCCTGGCGGTGTGCCTGTTCACCTGGTTCATGATCGAGCGCACCCGCCTCGGCGCCTACCTGCGCGCCGGCACCGAGAACCCGGCGCTGATGCAGGCCTTCGGCGTCAACGTGCCGCTGCTGATCACCCTCACCTACGGCTTCGGGGTGGCCCTGGCCGCCTTCGCCGGGGTGCTGGCCGCGCCCCTCTACCCGGTGTCGCCGACCATGGGCTCGAGCCTGTTGATCGTGGTCTTCGCGGTGGTGGTGATCGGCGGCATGGGCTCCATCCTCGGCGCCGTACTCACCGGCCTGGCCATGGGCCTGATCGAGGGGCTCACCAAGGTCTATTACCCCGAGGCCGCCAACACCGTGATCTTCCTGGTGATGATCCTGGTGCTGCTGCTGCGCCCCGCGGGACTCTTCGGTAAGGAGGCATGATGGACACCACCCAGACCCTTTCCCCCACCCGGCAGCGCCAGCGCCGCGCCCAGTGGCGCCGTCAGGCGCTGGCCCTGGCGCTGCTGGCCGTGGGCCTCGTGGCCCCCTTCGTCGCCTACCCGGTGTTCCTGATGAAGGTGCTGTGCTTCGCGCTCTTCGCCTGCGCCTTCAACCTGCTGCTCGGTTATGCGGGGCTGCTCTCCTTCGGCCATGCCGCCTTCCTGGCCACCGGCGGCTACGTCACCGGCTATTTGCTGGCCAGCTACCCGGGGCTGACCCCGGAGCTCGGCATCCTCACCGGCACCGCCGCCGCCGTGGCGCTGGGGGCGCTGTTCGGGGTGCTGTCGATCCGCCGCCAGGGCATCTACTTCGCCATGGTGACCCTGGCCCTGGCCCAGCTGATGTTCTTCGTTTTCGTGCAGTCGCCCTTCACCGGCGGCGAGGACGGCCTGCACGGCGTGCCCCGGGGCGAGCTGTTCGGGCTGATCAGCCTCAACAGCAACCTGGCCATGTACTACTTCGTCTTCGCGGTCTTCCTGATCGGCTTCGCCATCATCCAGCGCGCCGTGCACTCGCCCTTCGGCCAGGTGCTCAAGGCGATCCGCGAGAACGAACCCCGGGCGGTGTCGCTGGGCTACAACGTCGACGCCTACAAGCTGCTGGCCTTCGTGCTCTCCGCGGGCCTGGCGGGCCTGGCCGGCTCCACCAAGACCCTGGTCTTCCAGCTCGCCTCCCTGACCGACGCCCACTGGCATATGTCCGGCGAAGTGATCCTGATGACCCTGCTCGGCGGCGTCGGCACCCTGTTCGGCCCCCTGGTCGGCGCCGGCCTGGTGGTCAGCCTCCAACACCTGCTCGCCCAATCGCCGCTGGGCAACTGGGTCAGCGTCATCCTCGGCCTGATCTTCGTCGTCTGCGTGCTCAGCTTCCGCAGCGGCATCGTCGGCGAAATCCTCAAGTCCTACCGGAAGAACTTCAAGTAACTCCCCCATGCCTCAAGCTTGGCGCCCCAAGGGCGCCTTTTTTCTGCCACCACCACCGCTCCCTCTGGACGACCACCGGTGTTGTAGGAGCCGGCTTCAGCCGGCGATTGACCCGCAAACCACCAGGCTATGGCCACCGGATTTGGTGAGATCTTCTGGTTTTGTGGGAGCGCAGATTCTGCGCGATATCGCCCGCAGGGCGATCTTGTTAGCCCACCAAAGCAGCAATCGGCACCACCAACAGCCGTAGGAGCCGGCTTTAGCCGGCGATATCGCCCGCAGGGCGATCCTGATGGTCACTAAGGCAGCAATCGTCACCATCAACTGCCGTAGGAGCCGGCTTCAGCCGGCGATAAAACCGCAGACCACCAGGCAATGGCCTCCAGCCTTGGGGAAAGCAACTATCCCCTGTGGGAGCGCAGATTCTGCGCGATATCGCCCACAGGGCGATCCTGGCACCCCATGCCACCATGCCCCCCTACCAATCTCCAATCCTTTCCACCACCCCAACCTTTGCCTGTC
>NZ_BRCY01000047.1:0-14976 GCF_023708045.1 Halomonas sp. NCCP-2165 | reverse complement strand
GGGCTGGGTGATCGCCTGCCAGGGGGCTCCCGCCTGCATGGCGTAATCGACGCTGCCATCCGGGGCGATCAACATGGCCAGGTCGATGGCCAGGTTGTCTCGCAGGCTGCTACCCAGCTCCTGGGTCAGCCAGTGGGGATCGAGTGCTGGGCGCAGGTGCACCTGCTCGTGGCTGATGTCCCAGAGGGCGTAGTCGAGGACCTGGCCCCCCAACTGGCGGCCGAGCTGTTCCAGTTGGGTCGCCAGGCGCGTCAGCTCGCGCTCGGCTTGCTGAGCATTCTGGGTCTGGGCCGACCACAGCAGCACCAGCAGGCTCAGGGTCAGGGCGGCCAGCACCAGCAGCACCAGCTGGCGCCGGATGCTCCGGTAGGCCCGGTCGATAAGGTGCAGTGGGGGGTCGAGACTCTCCGCCATGGGGGCGTGGCGCCTTCTGTCGTGGTGGTGGCCAGGCTCAGCGCTGGGCGGTATCCCGGGGCAGGCCGTCCGGGCCGGGGAGGTGCCAGCGGCCGAGCCAGGCCCGCATCACCCGCTCCGGATACCAGGTCTCGCCATGACTGCCGTTGTAGCGCACCAGGGCTCGCGTCACGTCGCCGTGTTCGGCGTCCAGGTAGTGGGCCAGGATGGTACAGCCATAGCGCAGGTTGAGCCAGGGATCGAGGAGGTCGTCCTGGGCGCGGCCCAGTTCGTCGACCCAGAAGGGCATCACCTGCATCAGGCCGCGGGCCCCGGCATGGGAGACCGCCTCCGCCTCGAAGGCGCTCTCCACCTGGATCACCGCCATCACCAGCGCCGGCGGGAGTCCCGCCAGGGTCGCCTCGTGATAGACCCGCTCCAGCAGCCGCCGGCGCAGGTCGGCGTCGCCGATAAAACGCGCCAGGCGCGGCTCCATGCGAGTGACCCATTGTCGGGCGGCCCAGATCGCCTCGGCGCTGCGGGGCGCCTCGATCACCGCCTCCAGGGTCTGGGTGAGGCTCGACGGCAGCCTGTCGGCCTGGGCCAGGGGCGCCAGCGAGAGACCCAGGCCCAGCAGCAGGGGCGCCAGGTGGCGCCCCCGGCGTCGCCTAGCGGCGAATGGCTTCGCCCAGGAAGTCGAACAGGCTGTCGGCGGGTACCATGGTGGCCTCTTCATCGCGGCGCCCCTTGTATTCGAGCTCACCCTTGTCGAGGCCACGATCGCCGATCACCAGGCGGTGCGGAATGCCGATCAGCTCCTGGTCGGCGAACTTGACCCCCGGCCGGGTATCGCGATCATCGAGTAACACATCGTAACCCCGGGCCGTGAGCTCAGTGTAGAGGCGTTCCGCCTCGTCGCGCACGCGCTGTGACTTATGCGCATTCATCGGTACGAGGACGATATGGAAGGGCGCGATGGCATCCGGCCAGATGATGCCATTGGCGTCGTGGTTCTGCTCGATGGCGGCGGCCACCACCCGGGTCACGCCGATGCCGTAGCAGCCCATCCAGGGGTGGGTGCCCTTGCCGTTCTCGCCAAGCACGGTGGCGTTCATCGCCTCGGAGTACTTCTTGCCCAGCTGGAAGACGTGACCCACCTCGATGCCGCGCTTGATGGACAGCGTCCCCTGGCCGTCCGGGGAGGGGTCGCCCTCCACCACGTTGCGCAGGTCGGCGACCTTGGGCAGGGGCAGGTCACGCTCCCAGTTGATGCCGAAGTAGTGCTTGCCGTCGACATTGGCGCCGGCGCCGAAGTCGCTCATCAGCGCCACCGAGCGGTCGATGACGATGGGCATGTCGAGGTTCACCGGGCCCAGGGAGCCGGGGCCGGCACCCGCCGCGGCGCGGATCTCTTCCTCGGTGGCCATGGTCAGGGGCTCGGCCACCTCGGGCAGGTGCTCGGCCTTGATCTCGTTGAGCTCGTGGTCGCCGCGCACCAGCAGGGCCACCAGGCCGCCCTCGCTGCCCTTGACCATCAGGGTCTTGAGGGTCTTCTCGATGGGCAGGCCGTGCTGCTCCACCAGGGCGGCGATGGTCTTGGCGTTGGGGGTGTCGACCAGGCGCAGCTCCTCGCCGGGGGCGGGGCGCTGGGCGTCGCTGCCCAGCGGCGCCGGCAGGGCCTCGGCCTTCTCGATATTGGCGGCGTAGTCGGAGTCGCTTGAGAAGACGATGGCGTCCTCGCCGGAGTCGGCCAGCACGTGGAACTCGTGGGAGCGGTCGCCGCCGATGGCGCCGGAGTCGGCCAGCACCGGGCGGAAGCCCAGGCCCAGGCGGGTGAAGATGCGCACATAGGCGTCGTACATGGCCTGGTAGGTCTGCTTCAGGGAATCTTCATCGATATGGAAGGAGTAGGCGTCCTTCATGATGAATTCCCGGGAGCGCATCACCCCGAAGCGCGGGCGGATCTCGTCGCGGAACTTGGTCTGGATCTGGTAGAAGTTGGCCGGCAGCTGCTTGTAGCTGTTGAGCTCGCGGCGCACCAGGTCGGTGATCACCTCTTCGTGGGTGGGGCCCACGCAGTAGTCGCGGTCGTGGCGATCCTTGAGGCGCAGCAGCTCGGGGCCATACTGCTCCCAGCGGCCCGACTCCTGCCACAGCTCGGCGGGCTGCACCGCCGGCATCAGCAGTTCCTGGGCGCCGGCCCGGTCCATTTCCTCGCGGACGATGCGCTCCACCTTGCGCAGGGTGCGCAGGCCCATCGGCAGCCAGGTGTAGAGGCCGGAGGTGAGGCGGCGGATCATTCCCGCCCGCAGCATCAGCTGGTGGCTGACCACCTCGGCGTCGTTGGGCGTTTCCTTGAGGGTGGACATCAGGAGTTCACTGGCGCGCATGGCTTGGGCGTATCCTTCGAAGCGTTAACAGGCGGGGCTGCGACTCGCAGCGTCTTTGCAGCGCATTGTACGGCAAGCCGGGGTGGCGGCAAAACGCCGGGTCGGGAGATGGGGCATGCTGAGGGGCGCTGGGGGCAGGTCGGAGCAAAGCGTCTTTTTCAGGGACGAAAAAGTCGAGCGTCCAGGGAGGGATTCACAGCGTCTTTGCGAGGGTCCGGCCTTCCGGGTGCCTGCCCCCGGGATAGCCCCGGGCCGCAAGAGAGGGCATGTTGACGGTTTAGCACTGCTGCCTCCGGCGACCCTCGGCTATTCCCGCGGTGATTCCTCGATAAGTTGCATAGCCTCGACGCCCAGGGCGAGGCGCTGCGTTTGCAGCGCCCAGTCATGGTAGTTGTTGACCTGGCCCTGCTCGCGCAGGGCGCGAATCAGCGCCAGGTCGAGGCGAGCCAGTTGCCAGCCCGGGGTGGCGTCCTCGCCCCGGGTGAGGATGCCATCCGGCGGGAAGCCGTGATCGCAGGGGGTGTAGATGGCGGCATGGCCGGTATTGATATCCACCGCCGGCGACCAGAGCGCCTCGCCCACGGTGGGGGCGTGGACGATGGCCACCTGCTGCTCGATGGCGCGGGCTTGGGCCGAGAGGCGCACCCGGTGGTAGCCGGCGGGGGTGTCGGTGCAGCTGGGCACCAGCAGCAGGTCGGCGCCGGCCTCGACCAGGGCCCGGGCCAGGTCGGGAAACTCGCTGTCATAGCAGATCAGCACGCCGAGCCGCCCCGCCGGGGTGTCGAAGAGGCGCAGGCCGTCGCCGGCGGAGACGCCCCAGTCGTCGTTCTCGAAACGGGTCATGATCTGCTTGTCCTGGTGGCCCAGGCTCCCGTCCGGGGTGATCAGCCAGGCCCGATTGACGTAGCGGCCATCGGCCAGGTGCCAGGGCAGCGACGGGGCGAGCAGGGTGACCTCATGTTGCATCGCCAGGCGCCGCCATACGGCCAGGGCATCGTCGCGCAGCGGCTGCAGCGCCTCGAGCTGGGCCGAAAGGTCGCCGATCACCGCCTCGGGCAGCAGGGAGGTGAGCTCCATGCCGCCATACTCGGGGAAGACCAGCAGGTCGGCGCCGCGGTCGGCGGCGTCCTTGACCCAGCGGCTCGCCTTGGCGACGAAGTCGTCGAAGTGGCGGAAGCGGTCGATGGGATACTGGGCGGCGGCCACCGTGATCGTCATGGGGTCAGCTCCTTGAGCCAGAAGACCATGGGCTTGTCGCTCTCCTCGGCCTCGCCGAGATCCTTCCAGGCGAAGGTGGTGGCGAGCTCGCCCCGGCGGCGGTAGCCACGGCTCGCCCAGAAACCGTGCAGGGGGCGATAGTCGGCGGGCTTGCGGGGGTGGTCGTCGGGGCGTTCCACGGCACAGAAGGCGGCGAGGGCGAAGCCCGCGTCCCGGGCATGGGCCTCCCGCTCGGCCATAAAGGCCTTGCCGATGCCGCGGCCCCGGTACTCGGGCAGCAGCAGCGACTCGCCATAGTAGAAGACCGTGGCGGGATCGAGGCCGGCGGCGGCGAAGGGGGCGCGGAACTCCGCCACCTCGTCGGCCAGGGGCTGGCCGGTGGCGGCGCCTACCAGCGCCTCGCCGTCGAGGGCCAGCACGAAGCGGCTGGCCGGGTTCTCGGCGTAGCGGCCCAGGTAGGCGGCCTCGTAGGCGGGATCGCCGTCGTAGAGGTAGGGGAAGTCGCGAAACACCCGGATGCGCAGCCCGGCGAGCGCCTCCAGGTAGGGGGCGATGGTCGGCCCCCGGCGGGTGGTCAAGGTCAGCCCGGTCATGACGCCTCTCTGCGGCCGGTGAAATGCCCGAACCCTAGCAGGCCGCGGGGCCGTCGCCAATTCTCGTGGCGACGCGAGACTAGGCCTTAGCGCCGCCAGGCATGCAGCCCCAGCATGGCCATTCCCGCCAGCAGGCCCCAGAAGGCGGCACCGATGCCCAGCAGGGTGACCCCGGAGGCGGTGAACAGACAGGTCACCAGGGCGGCGTCGCGCTGCTCGGGTTCGGCCATGGCGCCGGCCAGGCCGTTGCCGATGGTGCCCAGCAATGCCAGGCCGGCCAGGGCCATCACCAGCTCGGCGGGGAGGGCGGCGAACAGGGCGGTGACGGTGGCGCCGAAGATCCCCAGGGTCAGGTAGCCGATCCCGGCGGCGACCCCGGCGGTGTAGCGCCGGGCCGGGTCCTCGTGGGCCTCGCGGCCCAGGCAGACCGCGGCACTGATCGCCGCCAGGTTGAGGGCGAAGCCCCCGAAGGGCGCCAGGGCCAGGGTGGTGGCCCCGGTCCAGCCGATCAGCGGCGAGCTGGGGGCCGGGTAGCCGGCGGCCCGCAGCACCGTGATGCCGGGCAGGTTCTGGGTGGCCATGGTCACCACGAAGAGCGGGATGCCCACGCCGATCAGGGTCGAGAGCGCAAGGCTCGGCGCGGTGAAGACCGGCAGGGTCGGGGTCAGGGCGATGCCATCCAAGTGGAGCTGCCCCTGGACGGCGCTGATCGCCACCCCGGTGAGCAGCACCAGCACGATGGCGTAGCGGGGCAGGAAACGCCGGCCCAGGCCATAGGCCAGCAGCATGGCCAGGGGCAGCGGCCACTGGGTCTCGAAGGTGGCGAAGAGGTCGATGCCGAAGCGCAGCAGCACCCCGGCCAGCATGGCCGCGGCCAAAACCGGGGGAATGCGCTTGACCAGGGCGCCGAACAGGCCGGTGACGCCACACAGGGTGATCAGCGCCGCCGAGAAGAGGAAGGCGCCGATCGCCTCCTCCATGGGCACGCCGGGCAGGCTGGTGGCCAGCAGGGCGGCCCCGGGGGTCGACCAGGCGGTGAGCACCGGCATGCGGTAGCGCAGCGACAGCCCCAGGGAGGTCAGACCGGTGCCGATACCGAGCGCCCACAGCCAGGAGCCGATCTGCGCCTGGCTGGCGCCCGCCGCCTCGGCGGCCTGGAAGATGATCACCGCCGAGCTGCCGTAGCCCACCAGTACCGCCACCAGGCCGGCGGTGATGGTGGAGGGGCTGAGGTCGCGCCATAGCGAGCGGTGCGATGGCGCCAATCCTTGGGTCTGGGGTGTCATGGCCGGTGTCTCCTGAGGAGGGAAGCACTCCTCGTGCTGTGCGTTATAGCGTACAATTGGCGCCACCCTACCATTGTGCGTCATAACGCACAATGGGAATAACTCTCACTGGAGACGCTGATGCAGGAGATCGCCAACCATATCGCCACCCGGTTGCGTGGCCTGCGCAAGGCGCGGGGCTGGAGCCTCGACCGCGCGGCCCGGGCCACCGGCGTCAGCAAGGCGATGCTGGGGCAGATCGAGCGGGGCGAGTCGAGCCCCACGGTATCGACGCTATGGAAGATCGCCAGCGGTTTCGCGGTCTCCTTCTCGTCGCTGTTCGCCCCGCCGGGGACCGACGCCGAGGAGGGGCCGGCGGGTGAGGCTCGCTGGGGGCGCGATGCCGCGGGCATGCAGGCCCGGGTGCTCTTTCCCTTCGACCCGCTGCTGGGCTTCGAGATGTTCGAGATCGAGCTGGCCCCCGGGGCGGAGAGCGAGTCGTCGCCCCATGCCCGGGGGGTGGTGGAGCATATCGTGGTGGTCGAAGGCACCCTGGGATTGACCCTGGAAGGCGACGAGGCACGGCGCCTGGGGCCCGGCGAGGGGCTACGCTTTTACGCCGACCGTCACCACGTGATGCGCAACCTGGGCGAGGGACCGCTGCGCTTTCACGACGTCATCCACTACCTGCCGGGTGCCGCCTCGGGAGACGCCTCCGTATAAGGCGTATGGTGATTATCGTCGCCGCGCCAGTTCGCCCATTGCCGCCTCCAGCCCCGCCAGGCTCAGGGGATACATGCGATCCTCGATCAGCTCGCGGATCAGCCGGGTCGAGTGGGTCAACTCCCAGGCCCGGGACGGCATGGGATTGAGCCATACCAGGCGGGGGAAGGCGTCCACCAGGCGCCTGAGCCACACCGCCCCGGCCTCGTCGTTGAAGTGCTCGACGCTGCCGCCGGGGTGAGTGATCTCGTAGGGCGACATGGCCGCATCGCCGACGATCACCACCTGGTAGTCGCGCCCATAGGTATGCAGCAGGTCCAGGGTCGGGATGCGTTCGTCATGACGCCTGGCGTTATCTCGCCATAGGCCCTCATAGACGCAGTTATGGAAGTAGTAGGGCTCCAGGTGCTTGAACTCGGCCCGGGCCGCCGAGAAGAGCTCCTCGCAGGTGCGGATATGGTCGTCCATGGAGCCGCCCACATCGAGCAGCAGCAGCACCTTCACCGCGTTATGCCGCTCGGGGCGCATCTGTACGTTGAGCAGGCCGGCGTCCCGGGCCGTCTCGCGGATGGTGGCGTCCACGTCGAATTCCGCCGCGGCCCCCTGGCGGGCGAATTTCCGTAGCCGGCGCAGGGCCATCTTGATATTGCGGGTGCCGAGCTCCAAGGCGTCGTCGTAGTCGCGGAAGCGCCGCTCGTCCCACACCTTGGCGGCCCGGCGGTGGCGGGAGCCGTCCTGGCCGATGCGGATGCCCTCCGGGTGATAGCCGTAGGCGCCGAAGGGGCTGGTGCCGCCGGTGCCGATCCACTTGTTGCCCCCGGCGTGGCGCGCCTTCTGCTCTTCCAGGCGCCGCTTGAAGGTCTCGATCAGCGCCTCGAGCCCGCCCAGGGACTCGATCTTCGCCTTCTCTTCCTCCGTGAGCCGCTTCTCGAACTCCCGGCGCAGCCAGTCGTCGGGGATCAGCGCCTCGATGGCGGCATCGAGAGTCTCGAGGCCCGCGAACCAGGCGGCGAAGGCGCGATCGAAGCGGTCGAAGTGGCGCTCGTCCTTGACCATGACGGTGCGCGCCACCCGGTAGAAGGCCTCCAGATCGGCGAACACCACGCCGCGTTCCACCACCGCGTGGAGGTCGAGCAGCTCGCGCAGGGAGACCGGCACCCCGGCGCGCTTGAGGGTCTCGAACAGGCCGATAAACATCGTTTACCTGCCTTGCCGGCGCAGCATAAAGGCCAGCCGTTCCAGCAGCTGGGTATCCTGCTCGTTCTTGACCAGGGCCCCGGCCAGCGGCGGGATCGCCTTGACCGGGTCACGATCATAGAGCGCCTCCCGGGCCAGGTCGTCGGCCATCAACAGCTTCAGCCAGTCGACCAGTTCCGAGGTGGAGGGCTTCTTCTTGAGCCCCGGGGCCTGGCGCAGCTCGAAGAACACCTCCAGGGCCTCGCCGACCAGCTTCGGCGCGATCTCCGGGAAGTGCACGTCGACGATGGCCCGCATGGTCTCCCGGTCGGGGAACTCGATGTAGTGGAAGAAGCAGCGGCGCAGGAAGGCGTCGGGGAGCTCCTTCTCGTTGTTGGAGGTGATGACGATGATCGGCCGGTGCCTGGCCTGGATGGTCTCCCCGGTCTCGTAGACATGGAAGGCCATGCGGTCGAGCTCCTGGAGCAGGTCGTTGGGGAACTCGATATCCGCCTTGTCGATCTCGTCGATCAGCAGGACCACTCGCTCGTCCGCGGTAAAGGCCTCCCACAGCTTGCCGGGCTTGATGTAGTTGGCGACGTGCTCGACGCCTTCCACGCCCAGTTGGGAGTCGCGCAAGCGGCTCACCGCGTCGTATTCGTAGAGGCCCTGGGCCGCCTTGGTGGTGGACTTGATATGCCAGGTGATCAGCCGGGTGTTCAGGGCGGCCGCCAGCTCCTCGGCCAGCAAGGTCTTGCCGGTGCCCGGCTCGCCCTTGATCAGCAGGGGGCGTTCCAGGGTCACGGCGGCATTGACCGCCTGCTTGAGGGCCTCGGTGGCCACATAGGTGGAGGTTCCCGCGAATGCCATGGCTGTCTCGCTCGTCGAAAGGGTCACTGAAGATCAAACAAGTGTACGGAAGGCGGCGGAGGGGAACAATCGACAAAAGGGCCCCGCCAGGATGGCGGGGCCGCAGGAGAGGGGGCGAGAGAGCGGTGAGAAAGGGCGGCGAGAGAGGGCGGCGAGAGAGGGCAGTGGAAGGCGCGGATCAGTCCCGATAGGCCTCCACCAGGATCGCCGGGTCCTGCTCGGCGTGGCCGCGTTTGGCGTGGGCGCGCATCAACTGGGCGGCCAGGCCGCTCATCGGGGTGGCGCTGCCGGCACGCTGGCTCTGGGCCACCGCCATGTCCAGATCCTTGAGTAGGGTACGCAGGTGCCAGGGCGGGTTGGCGAAGTCGCCGGCCGCCATGCGCGGGGTGAGGATCTGGAACGGCTTGGAGTCGGCGAAGCCGCCGGAGAGCGCCTCGGTCAGGCGCGTGGCGTCCACGCCGCTGGCCTCGGCGAGCGCCACCATCTCGGCCAGCACCGCCGCCTGGCAGCCTACCACCATCTGGTTGCATACCTTGGTGACCTGGCCCGCGCCCACCGGGCCCATATGGGTGACCCGGGCGGCCAGCGGCGCCATCAGCGGTCGGCAGGCGTCGACCGCGTCGGCGTCGCCGCCACACATGATGGCCAGGCTGCCCGCCTCGGCGCCGGCCACGCCGCCGGAGACCGGGGCGTCCACCCAGTCCATGCCGCAGGCGGCCGCGAGGCGGGCCGCGAAGTCGCGGGTCGCCGCCGGGTCGCTACTGGAGAAGTCGATCAGCCGCTGCCCAGGGCGGCCATGGGCAGCCACGCCCTCCTCGCCGAAGACCACCGACTCCACCACATCGGTATTGGCCAGGCAGAGCATGATCACGTCGACCTCGGCGACCAGCTCGGCGATGGAGGCGGCGAGACGGGCGCCGGCCTCGCCTAGCGGCTCGGCCTTGGCGGGAGAGCGGTTCCAGACGGTGACATCGAAGCCGGCCGCCAGCAGGCGGCGGGTCATGGGGTCGCCCATCAGGCCGATGCCGATAAAGCCGAGGCGGGGGTGCGTCATCAGGGAATCTCCGGCGGGATAAGGTGCCGGCAATAATGCGTTATGGAAAGCCTTTCCATCAACATCATGGGTGGATGGATGTCCCGACAGGGGGATTAAGAGAGTGCCGATTTACATAGGCTTATGCCTAAAGGCAGGAAATATCACCAGAGATAAGGACGATGATAGAGTGATGCACAAGGATGAGGCAGATCGAGTAGAGAAAGCCCCTTAGTGGTGCGGCGCCGTGAGCCTGGGGGCAGCACCAGACTGAGTATGGCATGGAGGTTGTTTTTTAACTGATTGATAGTAAAGAAATTGTAGAGAGGGTGGCATGGATTTCGAATAGGTAATCATAGCCAGATGCCTCGGCTGAGAAAACCGGTCGAAGGGCAAGGAAGAAATTACGGGATCGACGCGGGGCGTCCGAGAGCAATAACAACGAGAAGAGAGTGACGAGTCGCAACATCGTCGGATAATGGCGATACACAGAGTGAGCTGGCGTGCTCCACCTGGCCTCCTTCGGGGGGCCTTTTTTATGCGTATCTTATTCTTGTTGTTGCCGCGACGCTTTTTATGGTGGCTCTTGTTGTTATTGATTGTCTTCGCGCTATGCCGTGCATCATGACAGCCTGAGCGGTGCGAACAATCCGACTTTGGTGGAGGGCAGCGATGAGGCTCGTCAATCTCTTTGCCTCGCCAGCCGAGGCGCTCCCCGAGGAAATCGTCGACGTCCTGGCCCGGGGCCAGGACGTGCGGGTAGAGCGTATCGTCTCCCGGGGACACGTTTCCGGCTGGTACGATCAGGCCGATCACGAATGGGTCGCCTTGCTGGCCGGTGAGGCGCGCCTGGAGTTCGAGGACGGCGAGAACCGCCAGCTGTTGCCGGGCGACCATCTGCTGATCCCCGCCCATCGTCGCCATCGCGTGGCCTGGACGACGCCGGAGTGCGACAGCATCTGGCTGGCGGTGCATTATCGGGCGGCGTCGGTCGAGGGCCGCCCGGCTTGAAGATACCTGCCTCGGCCTCCATCTCCTGGGTTATCACCTCGAGGAGACTCCCATGTCCGATGCCCTGACCCTGGGTTGCCCCCATTGCCATGCCGTCAATCGCGTTAGCCGGGCGCGCCTGAGCGATGCGCCACGCTGCGGCAAGTGCAAGCAACCGCTGTTCACCGGCGAACCGGTGGCGCTGACCGCCGAAAACTTCTCCGCCCTGGTGGCGCGCAGCGAGCTGCCGGTGGTGGTGGACTTCTGGGCCGGCTGGTGCGGCCCCTGCCAGATGATGGCGCCGATCTTCGCCCAGGTCACCCGGGAGCTGGAGCCGCGCATGCGCTTCGCCAAGCTGGATACCGAGGCGCAGCAGGCCCTGGCCGGACGCTTCGGCATCCGCAGCATTCCCACCCTGATGGTATTCCGCGAGGGTCGCGAGTTGGCGCGCCAGGCTGGGGTGATGCAGCCGGCCCAACTGGCCCAGTGGCTCAGGCCGCATCTGGCTTGACGGGCCACGGAGGCCATTGGCGTCGGGCCGTCTCCAGCGTTGGCGAGGGCGGCCCGACGCATACCGAGATGCCTTATCGAGGGCGATCCGGCGAAGCTTGGCACTTTGGCGATCATGCTGACCGAGGAGAACGACATTGCTGACGCAGGCCTTGGCCAGTGGCAATTGACCGACCGAGAAAGGACCAGTAGGGCGTCGGCGTTACCTGTCTGGAATCGATGCCAATCAGCCCTCTTTCAGCTTCTTTCCTGCCAGTCGTTTACCTGTTGTGTATCGCTTCTAAAGCACATGACACGCGTCGTTTTATCACGTTATCGATAGATACCGTAGGGCAGCTAGCCTCTCGTTACTCTTCCTAATCATGCTGATGATCCCCGAGATGACGGTGCATCAGGAAATGCATGCCGAGACAGAGTGCCAGGGGCAGCAATAGCCAGGCTCCGCTGGCCAGCGATTGGCCGCGCCACATGAAGAGCAGCACGGCGCCTCCCATTAGCATCAGGCAGGCGGTCATCATCCATTTATGAAGCGCCCTGACATGTGGTGATGGTGCCTTCTGCGGCTCGATCTTTTTTGTGGGGCGTTTGGGGGGATGTGGCTGTGTCATAAGAGGTCGCCTTTGTCTTAGGACTGAGACGATTGGGCAGCAGTCGATGGCTCGCGGTGGGATTGCTCGCGGGCGTAGCGCCGCTTGAGGCGCAGCGAGTTGCCGATCACCGACAGCGAGCTGGTGGTCATGGCGATCACCCCGATCATCGGGTGCAGCAGGCCGATGGCGGCGATGGGGATGGCGGCCACGTTATAGGCGCTGGCCCAGATCAGGTTCTGGACGATCTTGCCGAAAGTGGCCTGAGACAGATGCATGGCATCCACCACCCCGGTGAGCTCGCCGCGCACCAGGGTCACGTCTGCCGCCTCGATGGCCACGTCGGCGCCTGCGCCGATGGCGATGCCCACGTTGGCCTGCTTGAGCGCCGCGGCGTCGTTGATGCCGTCGCCGACCATGGCCACGTGGTTGCCGTGCTTCTCCTGAAGCGCGCGGATGGCCTCGACCTTGCCTTCCGGAAGCACGCCTGCCTGGACCTCGTCGATGCCCACCTCGTCTGCCACGGCGTGGGCGGCGCGTTCATTGTCGCCGGTGATCATCACCACGTGCAGGCCGAGGTCGTGCATGCCGCGAATGGCCTCCACCGACTCCTGCTTGAGGGTATCGGCCACCGCGACCAGCCCCAGCGCCCGGCCGTTGGCGGCGACGATCACCACGGTGCGACCCTTGCCCTCGAGCTCGCCCATGGCGTCGTCCAGGGCCTCGAGGCCGGTCACGCCCTCCTCCTCGAGCAGGCGTCGGTTGCCGATCAGAACGCTCTCCTCGCCGACCTTGCCCGAGACGCCGCGCGCCCCAGTGGAGCGGAACTCGCTGACCTCGCCGGGTTTCACGTCGCGCTCCCGGGCACCGTCGACGATGGCCCGGGCGATGGGGTGCTCAGAGGCATTCTCCACGCTGCCCGCCAGGGTGAGCAGGTGGCTCTCATCGCTGCCCTCGGCGGTCACCACCTCGGTGAGCCTGGGCTCGCCCCGGGTGATGGTGCCGGTCTTGTCGAGCACCATCACCTTGACATCCTTGAAGGTCTGGATCGCCTCACCGGAGCGGATCAGGATGCCGCGCTCGGCGCCGATGCCGGAACCGACCATCAGCGCCGTGGGGGTGGCCAGGCCCAGGGCGCAGGGGCAGGCGATGACCAGCACGGCGATGGCGGCGAGTATCGCCAGCACCGGCGTGGCGGCCCCGGGGGTCACCCAGGGCAGGAAGCCGGCGCCCCAGTCGAGGATCGGCCGCAAGGCTTCCGGGAACAGCGCCCAGGCCGCGAGGCTCGCCAGGGCGATGGCCAGGACCGCCGGCACGAATCGTCCGGTCATGCGATCGGCGAACTCCTGGATGGGCACCCGTGAGCCCTGCGCCTGGTCGATCAGGCGCACCACCTGGGAGAGGAAGGTGTCACCACCGACCCGGGTCGCCTTGACCCGCAGGCGTCCCTCCTTGTTGAGGGTGGCACCGATCACCTCGTCGCCGGCGCTCTTGTAGACCGGTATCGATTCACCGGTGGCGATGGACTCGTCCAGGTGGCTCTCGCCCTCGACCACCTCCCCGTCGGTGGGAATCTTGTCGCCCGGTCGCACGATCATGATGTCTCCGGTGGCTAGCTCCTTCACCGGCACCTCGACCTCCTCGCCATCGCGCTCCACCCGCGCGGTCTTGGCGCCCAGGGTCAGCAGGCGGCGGATGGCCTGGGAGGCGCGCCCCTTGGCCAGGACCTCCAGATAGCGGCCCAGTAGGTGGAAGGTCATGATGGTGGCGGCCATCTCGATGAACGAGGTCATCGGATAGACGAAGCCGACCAGACCGATCAGGTAGGGCGGCAGGCTGCCCATCGAGATCAGCACGTCCATGTTGAAGGTGCCGTTCTTCAGCGAGCGCCAGCTCGATCGATGGGTGGCGGCCCCGCCCTGGAGGAACACCACCGGGAAGGCCAGCACGGCGATGATGGCGAGATACCCCGGGATCGGCTGCCAGAACATGTGCGGCATCATCAGCAGCATGATCAGAGTGGTGGGCACGGCGGCGATGATCAGCCGCTTGCGGGCCTGGCTCAGATAGGCTTCCTCGATCTCGGCGTCGCTGTCGGCGTCCTCCGCCTCGTCGCTCTGCACGGCAGCCACGTCATAGCCGGCGCCCTCGACGGCTTCCTTCAACATGTCGCTGTCGGGCCCACCTTCATCGAGCGTCACGCTGATATGGTGGTTGGCAATATTGGTCTGGATATCGCCCACGCCATCGAGGCGTTCGAGTGTCTTGCGCACGATGCCGGCACAGTGGTCCGAGCCCATGCCGGGGACCGTTAGGGTGATCGTTCTTGTCGCGGTGTCTCTCATCGCGTATCTCCTGCTGGAGAAGCCGAAGGGGCGGACCTTCTGTGGCTGCCCGGACGTTCTGGCGCTTCAATCGAAGTGATTCAGTGATGCTCGTCGTGGCCGTCTGGATCGACACCACCCTCCGGGTTCGCCTGTTGCAGCTGCTGACGTTGTTCGTCGGTCATGAGGTCATGCATGGCATTTCGCATGCGCACCATCTCGGACAGCATCTCCCCGTGCAACTCGGCCATACGAGCATGGTGTTCCTGCACGGCCGCCGGGTCGGGGCGCTCCTGGTGCATCTCCGCCATCAGGTCATCGCGCAGGTTCATCAGGCGTCCCATACGCTCGAACTGTGCCGGGCGATGTTCCTGCATCAGTTCACGCATCACGTCGCGCTGCTCCGACTCGAGCATCTCCTGCATCATGCCCATGCCGGCGTCGCCCATCATCGGGCATGGCATGGTCCCGCCGCCCATCATTCCACGCATCATGCCGGGGCCCATGCCACCCTGACCACCCATCATTCCCCTCATCATGTCGGGGCCCATGCCGCCCTGGCCGCCACCCATCATTCCCCTCATCATGTCGGGCCCCATGCCACCCTGGCTGCCGTTGCCACCCATCATGCCGCTTCCCTGACCGAACTGATTGGTCGGCATGCTCTGAGCGAGGACAACACCGGTACCACTGGCACCGAGTACCAGGGCGAGTCCGAGGGCGAGAGTCTGCTGGCGAATTTCCATGATCGTTCTCCTCAAGCTATTGAGCCGATTCGGGATGAGCCGTCCCGGCTTTCTCGGAGACCCGTTGGTTTGAGTCAGGCCGCCTTCTTGGCCTGACCCTGTTGCTCATAATACAGCGCTTCTCGCTCGGCCGGTGGCATGTTGCCGATCGGCTCCAA
>NZ_BRCY01000046.1:0-15515 GCF_023708045.1 Halomonas sp. NCCP-2165 | reverse complement strand
TGAGGAGTGAGACGGGCATTCTTATGGGTGTTCATCCGGGCCTCCTGGAGGTTGGTTTGGTTCGCACCCCCAGTTTTCCGGGTCGGCTCCGGATGAACAACCTACCGAGAGATCACAGCTAGGTCATCGCTTTGGCGAGTCGTGTAGGTCGGATAAGCCGCAGGCGCATCCGACGCGGGGTGGCATCGCCCCGGGGCGTCGGGTGCGCTCGCCAAGGCTCGCTTACCCGACCTACCCTGTGACTCACCCCTCCCTTGCGTTAGCGACCCAGGATGCCGGGGCCTTCGCCCCGGCATTTTTGTTAAAGTTGGTTTCAGAAAAGTCGAAATAACTAAATAACCGGTGTGTCGCAGGGAAACGTGACCCCGGTGCCCCTTTCCGGTACCCAAGGTGACCCATGCATTACCAGGATTACTGCCAGCTGGTGGCGGGCTGGCAGCAGCTGCTCGGCCGCTTCACGGATAGTCTGCGTCGGCAGGTGGAGGCCATCGTGGCGGCCAACACGGAGGAACTGGCCAGTCACTTCTACGCCACCATGCTGGAGGACCCCCACGCCTCGCTGTTTCTCTCCAACGAGCAGGTCAAGCAACGCCTGCACCCCTCCATGCAGCGCTGGCTGACCCGCCTCTTCGCGGTGGGCAATACCGAGGGCGAGGCCCTGGAGAGCCTGATTCGCCAGCAGGAGCAGATCGGTCAGGTGCACGCCCGGGTCGATATCCCGGTCAACCTGGTGCTCAGCGGCGCCCGCCACCTCAAGCAGCGCCTCTATGGCTTCTTCGCCGAGCAACTGGTCGATCCCGCCTTGTGCGGCCAGGCCGCCATCTACGCCTCGGACAATATCGATATGGCCATGGAGATCATGAGCCACGCCTACTCCCTGGCCAATGATCGCAACGCCCGCACCGAGGAGGCCTACCGGCTCTTCTCCCTGACCCAGAACCTGGGCAGCGAGCGGGAGCGACAGCGCGCCGCCCTGCTGGACTGGGAGAACGACCTGATGTTCGCCGTGGCCGCGGCCCGGGACACCGAGGCCCTGCCGCGCCTCGCTGCTTCGGAGTTCGGACTCTGGTATCACCACAAGGCGATGCATGCCTTCGAGGGCGTCCAGGAGGTGCGCGCCATCAGCGATACCATCGCGCGTATCGACCAGACGCTGTTGCCCGCCATCGCCGGCGAGGATCGCCGGCAGGCGATGGCCTATCTCTCCGAGGTTCGCGAGGGGACCCGCTCCATTCATCTGCTGCTCAACGGCCTGCTGGAGCGCGCCTCTGGGCTCGAGGCCGGGCGCGATGTCTTGACCAAGCTGCTCAATCGCAAGTTCCTGCCGGTGGTGCTCAACCGCGAACTCGAGATAAGCCGGGCGGCCGGCAAGACCTTCGCCCTGCTGATGGTGGATATCGACCACTTCAAGCGCATCAACGACACCCATGGCCACGAGGCCGGCGATCAGGTGCTGCAGCAGATGGCGGCGCTACTGGATCGCAATACCCGCGGCGGCGACTACCTCTTCCGCCTGGGGGGCGAGGAATTCCTGATCGTGGTGGTGGATACCGACGCCGAACGGGCGCGGCTGTTTGCCGAACGCCTGCGGCGCCAGGTGGAGGTGGAGGACTTCCTGGTGGCGGCGGATACCCTGATCGAGGTCACCGTCAGCCTGGGGCTGGCCCTGCATCACGGCCACCCCGACTACCAACGGTTGATGCGCAGCGCCGACGAAGCGCTCTATCAGGCCAAGCACGGCGGCCGTAACCGCCTGGTGGTCGCGACGCCATAGGGGATGGCAACGGCGCAGCGCCGACGAGGCGGCTCTCTCCAAGGCCAGCCAAGCACGGCGGTCGTAACCGCCTGGTGGTCGCTTAAGCCTGCTTTCGAACAAGGGCTAGGCCTGGGGTAAATGGTAGCGGTCCAGGCCACGGTAGGCCGCCAGCAGGCCGTCGTGGGGGAGGCCGTGGCGCCGGGCGGCCTCGAGCAGGGGGCCGAGGATGGCATCCCGCTCGGTGGGGCGTCCGGCGCCGACGTCCTGAAGCATGGAGGCGCGGTTAGTGGCGGTGCCCTCGATCACGCCCCATACTAGGGCCGCCCAGCCCGATGGCGGCGCGGCCACGCCCTCGGCGGCGAGAATCGGCGCCAGCTCCTCGAGCATCGCCTCGACCATCGGTCGGAAGGGGCGGTCGCGTAGCTGGCCGTTGCGAATCCCGAAGCGGGCCACCAGGGGGTTGATGGCGGCGTTCACCGCCAGCTTGTGCCACAGCCGTTGGCGAATATCGGCGACCGCCGTGGTGGGCAGGCCGGCGCGGCTGAGACGCTCGGCCAGCGTCGCCGCCAGCTCGGCGTGCTTGCCGTCGAGGCTGCCCAGCCAGGTATGGCCATGGCCGGCATGCACCACGCCGCCCTCCACCACATAGGCCCCCTCGCTGGTGCTGGCGCAAAGTACCGGCCCCGGCCAGGCGGCGTGCAGGCGTGGCTGGACTTCATAACCGTTCTGCCAGAGCACCAGGGGCGTCCGGGGGGGCAGGACGAGCGGGGCCAGGGCGGCCTCCGCCGACATCGACTTGGTGGTCAGATGCAGGGCAGTGACGTCTGCCGGCGACTCGGCCTCGTCGCTTCGGGCGCTGGCGATCTCGCGATGCCATGTCTCGCCCTCCGGGGTGGTGAGCGCGAGCCGGGCCGGCAGAGGGCGGCGCCCCAGCAGCCTGACCGGCTCCAGGGGGGTGAGGCGCAGGGCCAGCAATCGCCCCAGGGCGCCGGGGCCGAGTATCAGCTGGGTCATCAGGCGTCTCCCTTGGCGCGGCGCGATCGGCCGCCCGTGGTTCGGGGTGTCGAGGCGCGTCGATTCGAGGCCTTGCTTCCCTTGCCGCCGCGCTTTCCTCCACTGCCACGCCGCCCCTGGGTCGCGCCCCGCGGCGAGGGCGTCGGCGCCTCGATGGCCTGGCTCGCCGCCAGGGCCTGGCGCAGGGTCTGGGCGTCGGCGGCATTGAGCAACTGGCGCAGGTCCGCGATCAGGCCGGCCAGGAAGGGGGCCGGCGCCTCGCCCCGTTCGGCGATGGCGGCCAGGCGCTGCTCCCAGAGGGCGGTGCGCTCGGGGCGGCTCGCCGCCTCGGGCAGGGCGTTGATCAGCGCATGCCCGGTGCGGCTGGCCCGCAAACTGCTCTTGTCGCGGACCAGATAGCCCCGCTCCACCAGGGTCTCGATGATACCCGCCCGAGTCGCCTCGGTGCCCAGGCCATCGGAGTCCCGCAGGGTGCGCTTGACCGCCGGGTCGCTGACATAGCGGGCGATATTCATCATCGCCTTGATCAGGCTGGCGTCATTGAAGGGCTCCGGGGGGCGGGTCTCGCGATCCTCCACCCGGGCGTCGAGGACCCGGGCGGTCTCGCCCTCCACCAGGGGCGGCAGGGGCGGCGTCTCCTCCCGGGTGGTGAACAGCGGCTTCCAGCCCGCCACCTTGAGCTCGCTGCCCTGGGCGCGGAAGCGTTCGTCGAGAATTCGGAATTCCGCCTTCACCTCCCGGGTCTCCAGGGGCGGGTAGAACTGCGCCAGTACGTTACGCACCACCAGCCGGTAGACCCTGGCCTCGGCGTCGTCGAGGCGCGAGAAGTCCGGGGTGCGTCCGGTAGGCGCCAGGGCATGGTGGGCCCCCACCTTGGCGTCGTCCCAGGCCCGGGAGCGCCGCGAGAAATCGGCGACGGCGAGCCACCGGTCCAGGGTGGCATCGCCCTGGCAGGCCCCGGCCAGGGTGCGCTGGGCCAGGCCGTGATGCTCCCGGGGCAGGTAGCGGCAGTCGGAGCGGGGGTAGGTGATCAACTGGTGGCGCTCGTAGAGGCGCTGGCAGATATCCAGCACCGCCTTGGCGGGGAGCTTGTAGCGCCGCGCCGCGTCCACCTGCAGCGCCGAGAGGGAGTAGGGCAGGGGCGCCGACTGGCGCTTGTCCTGGGCCTGGAGTGCCACCAGTTGGCCCTCGGCGCCGGGCAGGCGTGCGGCCAGGGCCTCGGCGGGGGGCCGGGCCAGCAGCCGGCCCTGATCATCCAGGGGATGAGCCTCGCCGGGCTGCCACCAGGCCCGCAATTGGCCGCCGGCTACCCGCAGGTCGGCCCACAGCACATGAAAGGGGCGCGGTTGGAAGGCGGCGATCTCCGCGTCCCGGCGCACCACCAGCCCCAGCACCGGGGTCTGCACCCGGCCCACCGAGAGCACGCCGTCGTGGCCCGCCTGGCGACCCACCAGGGTCCAGGCCCGGGTCAGGTTGATGCCGTACAGCCAGTCGGCCCGGGCGCGGGTTTCGGCGGCGCGGTACAGCGCCTGGTAGGCGGCGTTATCCTCCAGTCGACCGAGGGCCCGCTGTACCGCCGGGCGGTTGAGGTCGCTGATCAGCAGCCGCGCCACCGGGCCCTTCCAGCCCAGGTGCTCGATCACCTCCTGCACCAGCAACTGGCCCTCCCGGTCCGGATCGCCGGCATGCACCACCTCGCGGGCCTCCTTGAGCAGGCGGCGCAGCACCGCCAGCTGGCCGCGGGCCTTGGGGCGTGGCGTCAGGCGCCAGGGCTCGGGCAGGATGGGCAGGTGATCGAGCCGCCACTGCTTGTAGGCGGGGTCGTAGGCATTCGGGGGCGCCTGCTCCAGCAGGTGTCCCAGGCACCAGCTGACTCGGGTATCACCGACCTGCAGGTAGCCCTCCTGGCGCTGGCTGCGGCCCGTCAGGGCCTCGGCGATGGCCCGGGCCAGGCTGGGCTTCTCGGCGATGATCAGGCGCATGGGGCCCCCCTGGGAAACGTGGTATCTATGGATATTTTTCCAGTATTCCCGGCGCCTCGCCAGGTGTAACCTGTCAATAAATGCGTATAAGGTTTGTATCACTATGCGTGAGCGCGGCAGAACACGGCGATTGCTGGGGCTGGGGGCGCGGACCGGCGGGGCCGTGCTGCGCACCCGCCTCGGCGGCGAGGCCGACTGGCAGGCCCTGGGCGAGGCCCTCTTCGCGGGGCTCTCCGAGCTCAAGGGGCCGGCCATGAAGCTGGCCCAGATCATGTCCCAGTGGGACGACCTCTTGCCGCCGGCCCTGGCCGAGGAGCTGGCGCGACTGCAACGCCAGGCCGAGCCGATGCCCTGGGAGCGGATCCGGGCGACCCTGGCGGCGGAGTATGACGACCTCGAGCGTCGTTTCGCCGAGATCGAGCCGCGGCCCTTCGCCAGCGCCTCCATGGGCCAGGTGCATCGTGCCTGGACGCCGGCGGGGGAGGCCCTGGTGCTCAAGGTGCAGTACCCGGGGTTCGCCGAGGTGCTGGAGGGGGACCTCTCCCAGGTCAAGCGACTGATGCGCCTGGGGCGCTGGCTCAAAGTGCCTCAGGCGCGCCTGGATGCCCTCTTCGAGGAGCTGGCCGAGAGCCTGCGCGGCGAGCTCGACTACCGCGCCGAGGCCGCGGCCCTGGCGCGCTATCGAGCCCGCTATGCCGACTGGCCCGGCCTGGCCTTTCCCGAGCCGCTGGCGGAGCACTGCCGGTCCCGGGTGCTGGCCATGCGCTACCTGCCCGGCACGCCGCTGCGGGAGCTGGAGGGGGATGACGGGGCCCGCCGCCAGGCGCTGGCGACGCAGCTCGCCGACTGGCTCACCGAGGAGCTCTTCGTGCATGGCGAGCTGCACGCCGACCCCCATGCCGGCAACTTCGCGGTGGATGACGCCGGACGCCTGGTGATCTATGACCTGGGCGCGGTGATTCGCGTCTCCGAGGCGCGTCTCGTCCAGCTGCTGGGGCTGCTCGAGGCGACCCTGGCGGGGGATGCCCTGGGCATGGAGACGGCGGTGCTGGCGATGGGGGGCCGCCAGGGACAGGGAGCGCCCCTGGCGCTCTATCGCGAGTCCGCCGAGGCGGTGGCACCGCTGTTCGCTCCCGGCGAGCAGGACTTCGGCGATGTCCGGGTGCACCGCCGCCTGCGGGCCCTGAGCCCCAAGGTGTGGGCGGCCATGGATCGCCTCCAGCCGCCGGCGGATACCCTGCTGCTGGCGCGCACCCTTAATGGCCACTACTGGAACCTGGTGCGCCTGGGGGCACGGCTGAACATGCACGAGCGCAGCCGGCCGTTGCTGGCCTGGGGGCGGGGCGAGGTCGGCGTCGTCGGTAGGTCGGATAAGTGAGCCGGTGGCGAACGCATCCGGTGCGACGCACCTAGGGGAGGTCCCGTCGATGCGCTCGCCGGGCCCCGACCGCGCCGGTGTAATAAAGCGTCATGGGGGAGCTCTGATTTATGTTACGAGCGATGAGAGGCTGGTCGCCGCCGGAACAGAAAAACCGGAGTTTACACGCTAGTAAATGAGGATTTTGAGTACCGCCGGCGGCCAGGATATCGAGCGCAGTAATAAATCAGAGTTTCCCTAGCGATCCAGGGCGCGGCGGGCGGTCACCAGCGCCCGATACCAGTCGCGACTCGGGGCCCCCACCGCCGGCGGGCGCTGGCTCAGGTAGCTGACATTGGCGGTCTCGCGAGCGCCGCCGCCCGAGTGACTGGCGTGGTAGTTGGAGAGCATGGTCAGGGTGGCATGACGGGCCCCATAGTGCTCATGCAGGAAGTCGATGGCCGCGGCCTCCAGCTCCACCTGGTAGTGGCGCACCAGGGCCAGGGCCAGCTGCTCCGCGGGCCGCGACAGGTCGACCCGGATCTCCTTGACCATGGCGGCCCCCAGGGCCGCCTTGGCCGCCGCCGAGAGGTTGGGCTCCAGCTGGCCGAAATCGGCGGCATTGGTGCTGTTGATGGCGCGCTGCACCTCCGGGCGCGAGAGCTGGATATGCGGCTCCAGGGCCAGGGCGATCTCGATGGCCAGGCGCTTGGAGGCATCCAGATTCAGCGGGGCGCACATCGGCTGGCCCGAGCTCAGGCGCCGCGGCGCGTCGATCCCCGCCTCGGCCAGGTGGCTGGCCAGGTGCTTGCAGACCCGCGCCTTGGCCTCGTCGTCGAGCTCGATCACATGCTCGCGGAGTCGCAGGCCGCGGCGCCCGGGCCCCAGGCGCAGCCGGGTCTGGTCGTCCCTCTCCTCGCTGATGCGCTCCCAGCGCTCCAGCATCTTGAGCAGTTGGGCGTGCTGGCGGCCGACCTGCTCATAGGCCGCCGAGACGCTCTTGTAGAGGCGCAGGGCGTTGGCCAGCACGTCCGATTGGCGGCGCAGGCGGGCGCGCTGGTCGGGGGCCGTCGCCAGGCGCGGCAGCTCCTCGGCCAGGGCATCCATGGCGGCCTGGGAGCGCTCCAGCAGCACCTCGGCGCGCAGCCCCGAGGCGGCGTCCTCCACCAGGGTATCGGACTGCTCGGCCAGGTAGACGGTCAACGCCTTGAGCCGCGACAGCCCGGTGGCCTGGGCGATGCGATGGCGGGCGCGGGCCTGTTCCAGGGCATCGAAGGCCTGGGCCAGCTTCCAGCGGCCCTTGTATTCGAAGGTGAGCATGGGGATCTGGCGGCCGCTGATCAGCTCGAAGGCCAGCACCAGCATCTCTTCCACGTCCTGCAGGGTCATCAGCAGCTCGTCGTCCTGCTCGATGGCCGCCAGCACCCGCTCGATAAAATGCTCGTCGCGTACCACCCCCTGGCGCAGGTCCGGGGCCTCGCCGGCGAAGCGGGCCCGCAGCAGGTCGGCGGCGCCGGGGGCCACCTCGGTCAGGGTCTGGAACTGGGGTTCCAGCCGTTCGCCGTAGAGCTGCTGGAGGTCCTGGATGCGGGCGTGCAGGCCGACCCGGCGATAGATATCGATCTGGCCGATGATCCGCGCGCTATCTCGGTCGTCGAGCAGCTCCAGGGCGGCCAGCTCCACCCCCTCCGGGGAGAGGTCCTCCTTGCGCAGCAGCATGGCGGCGGCCTCGCGGCGCCGGGCCTCCCCCTCCAGGGCATCGACGATCAGGTTGCGGGTGGCCAGCAGCAGCTCCGGCAGGGCCTTGATCACCCGCTCGATCTGGGCGCTGGTGCGCGCCGCCTTGCGTGCCCCGGTGAGCTGATGCACCAGGTTGGCCGCCACCCCGGCCACGCCGGTGATCACCGTATAGGTGATAAAGAAGATGTAGTTCTGGGCGCTGGGTGCCTGCCCATAACCGAGCAGATAGCCGCCCCAGGCCCCCAGCAGGGTCACCGGTCCCGCGGTCCACAGGATCTGCAGCAGGCTCACCGACCAGGGCACCCGCTCCACGGCCCGGGTGATGCGCTCGATCTCGTCGCGTCCCTGGCGCTCCAGACGCACCCGGGGCGCCTCGTCATCATTGGTGGGCGGGCGTCGAAAGGGCAGGCGCAAGGCGGGACTTCCTGTGCTGGAGGCGAGCAGCCACACCCTAGCACCTCGCCCCGGAGCTGGCCATGCCACGGATGAGTCGGTCGAACCCGACGTGCTAGAATATGCCCCTTTTCCTGGCGGAGATTGTCATGCTGTCGGTATGGGTGGAACAGCTGCTGGGCTACGCCTCGGGTGCCCTGGCGGCGATTCGCGACGATGAACACTATCCGTCGCTGGTGGGATGGGCCCGCACCGAGGGCGCCGATCGCCTGGGGGGCAACCTGGCGCTGGCCCAGGCCCTGGCCCCGGAGTTGTGGTCCCAGACGCCCCTGGAGCGCCTCGATTTCGAGTGCGAGCGGCTGGCGCGCCCCGGGCGCAACGAGCCTTGCTGGTGCGACTCCGGGCGCAAGACCAAGCACTGCTGCGGCGCCGTTCAGGTACCGGGGCCGGTGCCCAGCCACCTGATGTGGATGCTCTCGCTGCGGGAGTGGAAGGGCGATGCCTTGAAGGCGGCCCTGGCCAGCGGCAAGGCACCGGCCCAGGCGCTGCTGGAGGCGGGGCTGATCGCCGCCGAGAGCGGCCAGCGCGGGCGCGCCCAGCAGATCCTCGAGTCGCTGTTCGACGAGCAGGGCGACTGGTCGCGACTGCCGGATCAGGCGGAGCCCGCCTTCGAGTTGCTGATCGACCTCTATCAGGAGCGTGGCTTCCTGCGCAAGCGCGAGGCCTTGCTGGATGCGGTGCTCGACCGGGGGCCGCTGTTCCTGCGTGGCGTGGCCCTGGAGCGACTCTGCCTGCTGCACCTGGACAACGACGACCTGGCCAGTGCCCGGGAGGCCTTCGTGCGGGCCCAGCAGGCGCTGCCGGATTCGCCCACCCTGGCCTATATCGAGGCGATGCTGCTGCTCCACGAGGGCCAGGAGGAGGAGGCGGCCCAGCGCGCCCGCTTCTGGTTGCGGCGCCTGGCCCGCCAGGGCGATATGGACCCGGAGCAGCTGGAGTTCCTGGCCGAGCTGGCCGAGAACCCCGGCGCCACCCTGGCCGAACAGATGGTCAACTCCGAGGAGAACCTGGCCGGTCCCCTGGTGGCCCTGCAGAGCCTGCTGGCGGAACTGCCCACGGCGCCGGTGCTCGGCGTCACCCAGGGCGAGGCGGGCGCCATCGTCTACGCCAGCTCGGCCCGGGAGGACACCCTCTATGCGGCCTGGCGGGCCCATTTCCCGACCCGTGTCGACGAGGAGACGGTGCTGGGCTTCGAGGCCGACCCCTGGGGGGAGGCGGAGGCCTGGCTCAGCGAGTTGTGCGCCAACCCCGAGTGGCTCGACAGCCCCCGCGTCCACCAGGACCTGGCCCTGGCGTTGACCAGCCGCTTCGGTAGCCTGCCGTGGATGGCCCCGAGCCTCTTCGAGCCCCTGGCCGAGCGCCTCGAGCGCTGGCTGACCCAGCTCGATGGCCAGGGCGAGCGGCTCGCCTGGGACGACGGCGACAACGCCGTGCTGCTGCGCAGCGGCCTGGCCCTGGTGGTGGGCATGGAGCGCGGCGCCCGGGAGCGCTCCCGGCGCCTCGCCGAGCGCCTGCTGGCCCTGGACCCCGAGGATAGCCTGGGGCTTCGCGAGCTGGTCCTCGACCAGCTGCTCAGGGAGGGGCGCAACGCCCAGGCCCTGGAGGTCAGCGACGTGACCCTGGAGACGCCGCTGCTCGGCGTGCTGATGGGCCGGGTGCTGGCACTGCTGCGCCTGGAGCGCTTCGACGAGGCCGCCGAGGCGCTGCAGGCGGCCGTCGCCGTCAATGGCCATGTGGTGGCCATGCTCTGCGACGAGAAGGTGCGCCCCATGGCGCTGCCCAGCGACCAGGCGCCGCCCGCGGGCAGCCGCGCCGAGGCCTGGCAGTATCGCACCCTGATGCGCGACCAGTGGACGGCGACCCGGGGGGCCCTGGCCTGGCTGCTGGAGCAGCGCCCGTAGGCCGGATAAACCAGCGTAGGTCGGATAAACGAGCCAAAGGCGAGCGCATCCGACGATGCGAGCGTATCCGACAATGCGAGCGCATCCGACAATGCGAGCGCATCCGACTGGCGGCTCCCTCGTCGGGTGCGCTCGCGGGGGCTCGCTTACCCGACCTACCCGGCCCTGGGCGCCGGCACCAGGTCGCGATCGCGACTGATCCAGAGGGCCAGGGCGATCGCCGGCAGCCCCAGCAGGGTGGAGATCAGGAAAAAGGTCGCATAGCCCTCGGCGGCCACCACCAGGCCGCCGAAGCCGCTGAGGAACTTGCCGGGCAGGGTCATCAGCGACGAGAAGAGCGCGTACTGGGTCGCGGTATAGGCCTTGGAGGTAAGGCCGGAGAGGAAGGCGATAAAGACCGCGCTGGCCAGGCCGTTGGCCAGGTTGTCGCCGACGATGGCCATCACCAGCAGCGGCAGGCTCTGGCCGGAGAGCGCCAGGGCGGCGAACAGCAGGTTGGTGAGCGTGGCCGCTGCCGCGCCCAGCACCAGGATGGGGCCGACGCCGTAGCGGGCCACCAGCAGGCCGCCGAGCAGGCCGCCGCCGATGCTCATGGCGATGCCGAACACATTGGTGACATTGGCGATGGTGGCGAGCGAGAAGCCCAGGTCGATATACAGGGGGTTGGCCATGGACGCCATGGCCAGGTCGCTGATCCGGAACACCGCGACGAACAGCAGCAGCCACAGTGCCTTGCGCCGGTGCCGGGTAAAGAAGTCGGTGAAGGGGCAGACCACGGCGCCGATCGCCCAGGCCAGCAGGCGCCGCAGCCAGCGCGGTCGGCCGCGGCTGGCGCGCAGGAAGGCGCGCACCCGGGGTTCATGGATCAGCTGGGCGGCCAGTGGCAGGCGCGCCGGCTCCGGGCGCACCAGTACCGTGACGACCCCGATACCCACCAGGGCCGCCATGCTCAGGTAGGCCGCCTGCCAGGAGAGTAGCGAGGCCACATAGAGGGCCCCGGCGCCGGCGGCCAGCAGGCCGCCCCGGTAGCCGATGATATAGGTGGAGGCCATGGCCGCCTGCATGTCCTCCGGGGCCGATTCGATGCGAAAGGCATCGATGGCGATATCCTGGGTGGCGCTGCCGAAGGCCACCAGCAGGGCGCAGGCCGCCACCAGCGGCAGGTTGCCCTGGGGCTCGAGGCTGGCCAGGGCGGCCAGGCCGCTGGCGATCATCACCTGGGCCAGCAGCATCCAGCCGCGGCGCTGGCCGAAGTGGCGGGTCAGCAGCGGCAGGGCCAGGCGATCCACCACCGGGGCCCAGAAGAACTTGATCGAGTAGAGCATGCCGATCCAGGCGAAGAAGCCGATGGCGGCCACTTCGACCCCGTCGCTGCGCAGCCAGGCGGAGAGGGTCGAGAAGACCAGCAGGAAGGGCAGGCCGGCGGAGAAGCCCAGGAACAGCATGGTGATGACCGGCGCGCGCAGATAGATGGCGAGGGCGCCGCGCCAGCTGCGATGGGCGGTGGGTTGGGGCATCGAGAAGGCTCTCCCTGGCAGGGCGATGACGGACAGTCGCCGCCGACGATGATAGACTGGGCCACTTGCCGACAGGCCGTGCGGTGATCCGTCCGGCATGGCCAGGGTCGATTGTTACAGAGCCGCCGCTGGCTGGGAACCGCCCCGCGGAGTTTCTGGCCGGCGGCGCCACTCGGGCAAGTCAGGAGAGTCATGCACCACGCCATCGATGCGCGCGCCAAGGCCGGGACGGCCCGCTGGTACGTGATCCAGTGCAAGGGAGGGGAATCCTTCCGCGCCGCCGAGCACCTGGTGAACCAGGCCTACGAGGTCTTTCATCCGGTGCTGGAGGTACAGCGCCGGCGGCGCGGTCGCCTCCTCTGGGTCGAGGAACCGCTGTTTCCCCACTACCTCTTTATTCGTCTCGATCGCCTCGCCAGCGACTGGCGACCGATTCGTTCCACCCGTGGGGTGCTGCGCCTGGTGAGTTTCGGCGGCGAGCCCCTGGCGGTGGATGACGGCCTGATCGAGGCCCTGCGCCAGGGCGCCAGCCACCAGGCCGCCGAGGCCAATCACTACTTCCGCGCCGGCGAGCCGGTGACCATTACCGAAGGCCCCTTCCAGGCCCTGACCGCGGTATTCGAGCGCCACAAGGGCGAAGAGCGCGCCATCGTGCTGCTCGACCTGCTGCACCGCCGTCAGCGCCTGGAGATGCCGGTGGCCCGGCTGCAGCCCCAGCGCTGAGCCTCGCCGCCCCCGTCACAGGAGAGAATTCATGAGCCAGATCGCCCCCCAGCGGGTCGTGACCCTGCACTATGTCCTCGAGGATGCCGCCGGCCAGGTGCTCGACGACTCCCGGGCCCGCCAGCAGCCCCTCGAGTACCTCCATGGCCACGACAATATCGTCGCCGGCCTGGAGCGCGCCCTGGCTGGCCAGGCCGAGGGCGCCACCCTCAGCGTGACGCTGATGCCGGCGGAGGCCTATGGCCTGCGCGACGAGGCCCTGGTGCAGGAGGTGGCCCGCGCGTCCTTCCCGGTGGCGGAGCTGTCCCCGGGCATGCGCTTCCAGACGCCGGGGGAGGCGGGCCCGCAGATCGTCACCGTGCTCGAGGTGAGCGAGAGTCGGGTGCGCATCGACACCAACCACCCCCTGGCCGGCGAGACCCTGCGTTACCGCTTGGAGGTGCTGTCGATCCGCGAGGCGACCCGCGCCGAGCTGGCCAAGGGCCATCCGCTGCCGCCGGGCACCGAGGCGAGCAGCGTGGAAGACCGCAAGGTGCTCTGAGACGCGCGCCGACGCCCCTTCACTGCCCCTAAAACCTGACCTGGATCAAGGCTCCCCCCGCCCGATGGCGGGCCCCGCACCGAGACTTGATCCAGGTCAGTTCTCCCCCTCCCATCTGCCGCTAGAGTGAGGCCATACATTCACGGCGGGAGAGACGATCATGTACTGGGACGATGCCGTTATCTTCGGGTTGGTGACCGTCGGACTGATGATCAGCTTCCTGGTGGGCTGGGTCGGTTTCATCATCCATGACCACAAGCACAAGGGCGGCAAGAAGTCCTGAGCTTCCGCCAGCGTATCGCGGTGCCCGGCGGTCGCCGGGTGTCCATCGTCGTCAGGGGAAGGGGGGAAACCCCCATTTATGCCGGCCTTCGGGCCGGTTTTTTCTTGCTCGTCTGTCGGGGCCCGGCCTCTCAGGCATCCGCCTCCGGGGTGGCGGCCTGGGCATCCAGGCGGGCCAGGAAGGCCTCGGGGGACTCCGGGCGTGCCAGGTAGTAACCCTGCAGCAGGTCGACGTCCTGGTGGCGCAGGAAGTCGAGCTGGTGGGCGCTCTCCACGCCCTCCACCACCAGGCGCAGGCCCAGGGTGCGCACCAGGGCGATGATCGAGCGGGCCAGGGGGGCATCATCGGCCCGGTGCAGGGGGGCGATAAAGGCCTTGTCGAGCTTGATCTCGTCGACGCTGAGCTCCTGCAGGTAGCGCAGCGAGGAGTAACCGGTGCCGAAGTCGTCCAGGGCGATCTCTATGCCCAGGTCGCGTAGCCGCGCCAGGCGCGCTTCCATGCCCGGTGCCACCAGCAGGGACTCCACCACCTCCAGTACCAGGCGGCCCGCGCCGATCGGGTAGCGACGAAGCAGGGTCTCGAGCTGCTCCACCAGGGTGTCGTCGTGGAGCTGCTGCACCGAGACATTCACCGACAGGTGCAGATGGCTGTCGCGAAGCGGCCCGGCCAGCAGGGCCAGGCTCTGTTCCAGCAGCCAGCTGCCGATGGGGCGAATCAGGCCGCTGCGCTCGGCCACCGGCACGAAGTCCCCCGGCGCCAGCATGCCCTGGTCGGGGTGCTCCCAGCGCAGCAGCACCTCGGCGCCCCGCAAGTCGCCGCCGGCATCGAACTGGGGCTGCAACAACAGGCGTAGCTCCTCCCGGGGCAGGGCCTGGCGCAGTTGCTGGGTGAGCTGATCCTGACGCTGCATCCAGCGCCCGAAGCGCGGGTCGAAGAGCGCCAGCGGATGGTGGGGGTGCTCCCGGGCCTGCTTGACCGCCAACTCCGCCTTGAGCAGCAGGCGGTCGAGCTGGTGGTCGTCCTCGGGGTAGCGGGCCAGGCCGAGGAAGAAGCGCAGGTGATAGGGGCTCTCCGGCGCCAGCCAGCGCTGGGCATTGAGGGCCGAGAGCAGCTCCGCCCCCAGGGATTCCACCTGGGCGCGATCCAGCCCCCGAGCCACCAGGGCCAGGCGGTTGGAGGGCAGGCGGGCCAGGTGAGCCTCCAGGTCGCGGCGCTCGCCCCAGTGGCGCAGGAAGAGCACCAGCTCGCGCAGGGCACGATCGCCGGCGGCGAAGCCGAGGGTCTCGTTGAGGCGATGCAGGCCGGTGATGCGCAGCACGCCGAGGGTAAAGTCGCCCTCCTGCCGGGTCAGGTGGGCCATCAGCTTGCGCAGGGTGGGCAGGCCGGTGGTGTCATCGAACTCCAGGCGGCGCTTGAGGTGTTGCTCGGCGACGCGGCGATGCAGCGACTCGCTGAACTGGGAGAGCAGCCCCGACAGCGCCGTCAGGCTGCTGATCTCCTCGCTGCGCCAGTGGCGGGGGTGAGACGACTCGCAGCACAGGATGCCGCGCAACTCGCCGCCGTCGAAGATGCCGATATCCAGCAGCGAGACGATACCATGCCGGCGAAAGTAGCCGTGCATCTCCTTCAGGCGGGGATCCTCCTCGGCCCGGCTGACCGCCAGGTAGGGCCCCTGCAGCAGGGCCTGGCGGAAGGCGCCGAGGGGGGCCAGGTCCAGGGAGTCGCCGCGCTGAGCGGGCTCCAGGCTGGCCCGGCAGATCAGCCGCTGGGTCTCCGGCTCCAGGCGCCAGATGCTGATACAGGTATCGCCCAGCAGGCGCTCGGCGTGGGCCAGGACCGCGGCCAGGAACTCTTCCTCGTTGCTGCCGCGGCGATAGAGGGCGCGCAGCGCCTGCCAGGCCTGCTGCTGGGCCGCCAGCCCCGCCTGGGTGGCCTGGAGCTCCTCGCCGATGGCCCGGCTCTGCTCGAGCTGGCGGGTCAGGCGGCGGAAGAGGCCGGCGGTGAGCAGCGCGAAGCCCCCCATGACCCCGGCCAGCCAGGGCAGGGCGGCGAGCAGGATCGCGCGCCCCGGGCGCTGGGGAGACCAGTGGAGCCAGGCCAGCTCGCGGTCCTGGGCATCCTGTATGGCCAGGTGCTGCTCCCGGCTGGGTGTCTGGGTGAGCGCCAGGTCGGGGAGGCCGGCGGTCTTGCGCAGCTCCTCCAGCAGGGCGCCATCCATCCGGCGGGCGAAGAGCAGGCGGTGGGGGCG
>NZ_BRCY01000045.1:0-15729 GCF_023708045.1 Halomonas sp. NCCP-2165 | reverse complement strand
CCTCGTGGTCGAAGACCATGCGGACGGCCCGTTGACGGACCTCAGGGGCATATCGTTTGGAAGTGTTCATGGCTCCATCCTCTCAAGGTTTGGAGCCTCCGGGAATCCCGGGACGGTTCACCCCGATGTCGCGCAATGCGCCGGGGTGGGCACGACAGCCCGGGATCGTCTCGGGCGTCGTCTTCGCAAGGGGGCTCGACCTCAAGCAACGTCGAGGACGTAGGCGCCGGATAGCGCTGGCAGCCATCATCGGGGGCCATGCGATGCCTAGCATCGCCTCGTCATCAGCGTGTCGGCCTCGGCGTTGCGCCACTGCAACGGCGAGAGGCCGGTATGACGTCGGAACATCTTGGCCAGGGCCGAGGGGCTGGCGTAGCCCACCCGGCCGGCGATGGCATCCAGCGGCACGCCGTCCCATAGCAGGGCCTTGGCCAGGCTGAGCCGGTAATGGGTCAGGTACTCGGCGGGGGGCTGGCCGATGGTGTCGCGGAACACGCTGGCGAAGCGGGCACGGGACATGCCGGCCTCGGTGGCCAGGGTGGTCAGGGACCAGTCGGCGGCCGGCCGGTCGTGCATGGCGATCAGCGCCTTGGCCAGCTTGGGGTGTGCCATGCCCGCCAAGAGTCCGGAATCCACCTCGCCGGAATCCATCAGGTAGCGCAGCAACTGGATGATCAGCAGCTCGCACAGCCGGTCCAGGGCCGCCTGCCGGCCACAGCGCTCCTCCCACATCTCGGCCAGCATCATCTCCAATAGCCCGGCTATGCCGGTCAGCTCGTCCAGTGGCATCACCAGCAGTGACGGCAGGGCGCGATAGATCGGGCCGGTGTGGCTGGCGCCGAAACGGAAGGAACCACACAGGGTCTCCGCCCCCTGGGGGCCCGGCCCGAAGCGGTGCGCGTCGGCGGCGGTCAGCAGGACCAGGACCGGCGCATCGAAGCGTCGGGCCGGGCCGTCCGCCAACGCCAGGTACGCCGTGCCTCGGCTCAGGATATGGACATAGCCGGTGCCTGCCTCTGCCGGATGGCGGGTGTCATGGCACAAGGCTCCGGCATGAAAGACGCTGGCAGCGAGGTGGAAGTTGGCGAGTAGGGCGGCGAGTCGGTCCACTATGAGACTCCTGGACGCATAATAAGCACATATGGAATCCAAACGTCCATGCTGCATCCTACACTACCCAGTCGAAGGGAGCGAAACCACACCAGGATCACACCACGAGAGAGGTGCGCCGTCATGACCACGACCCCTGCTGTCGGCCTGGCAGCACTGCTGACATTGGCCATCGCCCCGGTGTGCGCCGCCGACCTGGCGACGACGACCTTCCGGGATCATGTGGATAGCGAAGGCAATATCTCGCGACCGGTGGACGTCCGGTCCAACTGGGTGCACCTGGGGAGCTGGGTGGTCGATGATGCCGACGCCCCGGGCGCCGGCTTTCACGACGTCTACACCCAACCCGAAGCTGCCCGGGCCTATCGGGACAGCGGCGAGTTTGCCGATGGCACCGTCCTCGTCAAGGAGATTCGTGGCATCGAGTCCGGCGAGAAGACCACCGGACCGGCGCTCTGGGCCGGCGAGACGGGGGTCTGGTTCGTGATGGTCAAGGACGCCCAAGGCCGCTTCGAGGGTCCCCATTGGGGGCAGGGCTGGGGCTGGGCGCTCTTCACCGCCGACGAGCCGGAGGTGAACGTGTCCGAGAGTTTCGAAAACACCTGCATGGGCTGCCATACCCCGGCGCAGCAGAGCGATTGGGTGTTCGTCGAGGGCTACCCGACGCTGAGATAAGGCCGCTCGAGTCCTCCGGGGCCGGAGCTTGCGACCTGAAGCCCCCGACCCGGGCGGTACCCTTGATCGGGGGCGTGCGTTTCCTCGGTTGCCCCGGCGAGGTGCCGAAAACCGAGGCGGACCGTCGATCCGTTGACCGTCAGTGTGCCTCGGTGGTGACGCCGGCGGAGCCTTGGGCCTCGGCGGCGGCGCCACCTTCGATCCATTCTTCACCGCTCTCCCGGACGGAGTCGAGGGTGTCGGCCGCTTCACCCAGGGTCGACTGTGCCTGTCCGCGGGCCTGGGCCGCGGTCTCGTTACCCGTACGGCTAACGTCATCCCGGGCCGTGTCGAGGCCGGCCTGGCCCTCTTGCTCGATGCGAGCCTCGGCCTCCGCCCGGCCGTCGCCGGCGAGTTCGCTGCGCTGCCGGGATTCGCCTTGGACTTCGCCTTGGGCGCCGGCCTGGGAGGAGCCGCCGACGCCGATCGCCACGCCGGCTTCTGCGCTGGTGCCGCTGTCGAGGCTTAACAGGCCGGTGTCGGCCTGAGTCTCCGTGGACACGCCGACGGAGAGATCGGCCTGGACGGCGGAGGTAACGAATCCTGCAACGGCCAGCGTCATGCCGGCGGCCAATGTCTTGAGTCTCATGGTGTCTCCTTCTTGCCTGCTTGGCTGGGGGCCGATGGGAGGTGGGCCTTGCTCGTCGCAACGCGTGTGGCTTCGCCTTGCGTATAGCCAATACTGTGCCGAAGTTGAATTTATTGTCAATAAATCAGTCAGTTACTTATTAATTCGATCTTCTTGTGGTGCCCGCTTTCCGCCGCCAGCCGAGGACGTCGTCGCCAGTCGGCAACACCATGGGGGGCAACCTCCGGAGGCGCGCGGCTCAAGGGGCCTCGAGAGTCGCCTTATGGCGACAGGGGGGCGTCAGGCCCGCCAACGAACGGCCTATACTGCAAGGCATAGCCACTGCACCGGGAGGTGCCTTATGGGCTGTCGCCTGGTGAGGGGGATGTGGGCCGGCTTCGTGGCCACCCTGGTCATCTCGATGATCATGATCCTGCGCCTGTCGGCGGGCATCATTCCCTGGTACGACCCTATCGAGATCATGAACCTGGCCGCGCAGGACCTGCTCGGCACGCCGGACAGTCGGCTGGTGGGCTGGGGGATCCATTTCGCGGTGGGGACCCTGGTCTGGGGCATGCTCTTCGGGCTGCTGGCACCCTACCTGCCGGGGCGGAGCGGCGCGCGACGTGGCCTGCTGTTTGGGCTGGTCGCCTGGCTGGTGGTAATGGTCACGGTCTTCCCCATGGCGGGCTCCGGCCTGTTCGGCATGGGCTTCGGCTTGGTGGCCCCTTTGTCCACCTTGCTGGCGCATGTCGTATTCGGCCTGGTGATCGGTAGTATGTTCGCCCGATCGCGAGGGGTGTGCTAGCTGCGTAACCCCATCCGGTTGTTCACGGAAAGCCCCGGCCGACTAAACCGGCGGGGGGAATCCAGGCTGGCATGCGGTCGATACCCGTCGTACGGGGGCGCCGGGCCAGCAACCTACCGAGAGATCACACCTAGGCTCGCGGAGGAAACCTTAACAGGCTATCGTTTGTCTCATGGCAAGTATCGCCCCGCGCCGGTTTCCGGTGCGGGGCCGGAGTTCCCCGTGAGGAGGCGAGATGAGCCAAGAGAACGGATACGTTCCCCCGAGGGTGTGGACCTGGGAGAAGGCCAGCGGCGGCACCTTCGCCAGCATCAACCGGCCCGTCGCCGGGCCGACCCACGACCAGGCGCTGCCGGTGGGCAAGCACCCCTTCCAGCTCTACTCGATGGGCACGCCCAATGGGGTCAAGGTCACGGTGATGCTGGAGGAGTTGCTGGCGCTGGGCTATCAGGACGCCGAGTATGATGCCTGGTTGATCCGCATCGGCGAGGGCGATCAGTTCGGCAGCGGCTTCGTCGAGATCAATCCCAATTCCAAGATCCCGGCGCTGGTCGACCATGGCCCCGCCGAGCCGATCCGGGTCTTCGAGTCTGGCGCCATCCTGCTCTACCTGGCCGAGCGCTTCGGTGAATTCCTGCCGGGCGGCCTGGCGCAGCGCACCGAAACCCTGAATTGGCTGTTCTGGCAGATGGGCAGCGCGCCCTTCCTGGGCGGTGGTTTCGGCCACTTCTACGCCTATGCGCCGGAGAAGATCGAGTACGCCATCGACCGTTATGCCATGGAGGCCAAGCGCCAACTGGACGTGCTGGATCGGCGCCTGGCCGAGACGCCCTACCTGGCTGGCGACGACTACACCATCGCCGATATCGCCAACTGGGCCTGGTATGGCCAGCTGGCGCTGGGGCGGCAATACGACGCCGGCGAGTTCCTGCAGGTGCAGGAGTATGCCCATGTGCAGCGCTGGGCCAGGGAGATCGACGCCCGACCGGCGGTGCGTCGCGGGCGCATGGTCAACCGCACCTTCGGCGATCCGGCCATGCAGCTCCACGAGCGTCATGATGCCAGTGACTTCGAGACCCGCACCGAGGACAAGCGCGAACGCGTGGAGTGAGTGGCCTGCGTGACCGAGAACGCCCGATGCCCGCCGAAAGGCGGGCATCGGGCGTTATAGGGTGACCATCGCGGCCTAGTCGACCTGGGTGATCATCACCGGAGCGATGCCACGGCGCAGCATGCCCAGTTCCCGGGCGGCGCGCTTGGAAAGGTCGATGATCCGGCCCGCCACGAAGGGGCCGCGATCATTGATGGTGACCTCCACTTCCTGCCCGGTATCGCGGCGCGTCACCAGCACCCGGGTGCCGAAGGGCAGGCTGGGGTGGGCGGCGGTGAGGGCCTGTTGGTCGAAGGTGTCACCACTGGCGGTGGTGGCGCCCTGGAAGCGGTCGCTGTAGAAGGAGGCGACGCCACGCTGGGGGGCGATGTCGTGGGCCTGGGCGATCGCCGGGCCCAACGTCAGCAGCCCCAGCAGGGCGGCAAGCAGCAGAAACTTGGGTCGATGTCCCATGGGATTACCTCAGGGGTCTCATGTCGCGGATATCGCATCATTCGAGGCGATGAGGGCCAGGGAGGCTAGCGGATAGTAACCGGCCACGGCAGAAGCGGCAAGCCTTGGCGAAGATGGGCGACATTGGGCGCAAAAGACCGCAAAATGCTTAATTAATCCGGTGTCCCGGTGGGGTGCTAACGGGCGATGGAGCCAGGGCAGGGGGCGGTGACCGTGAATAGCCAAGCCCCGGCACGGGGCCGGGGCTTGGGGTCAGCGGCGCGGCTCTTCCTCGAAGAGTTCCGCCTTGGCGTCGCGCATCACCGCCTCGCAGGCGGCCTGGTGGGCGAGCTGGGTGAGTAGGCCCTGGGTCAGCTCGAAGCCCTTGCCCAGGCAGGTATCCACCTCCTGCTGGCTCACCGCGGGGGCGACATCGTAGTCGATCTTGAGGGTACGACCCCGTCTTTCGAGCCGGTCGGCGAAGCGTCGCAACGACCAGGCGAAGCGGGTTCGCCAGTTGGCTGATTCTTCCACGCCGTCGTTTACGCTAAAGGTGCATCGCCACTCAGGTTTGTAGACCTTCATGTGAACCTCCCGTACTGGCTTGGAAAGAATGATCGCTCGTCGTGGTATCTCCGCTGAAAATCACTTGCCGTTTCATCATACAGGCTAGCAGCCATAAGGAAAGCGCAAGGCTGGTGGCCGCCCGGGGACTTGCCTTGTCGTTCGTATCACGTTGGCGGTATTTCGCCGCGCTTTCTGCTAGGATTGGCGCCCTCGGGCGCCAAGCGCGTTGCCGTTGCTGGTGGCCCTCTCTCCCCTCCCCATCTCGCAGGACCCCGTTACCATGTCCGATGCCGCCGCTCACGCCGGGGCCTTCTCCGCCTTGCCCCTGGCGCCGGAACTGCTGGCCAACCTGGCCTCCCTGGGCTATCACGCCATGACCCCGATCCAGGCCGCCAGCCTGCCGGCGACCCTGGCCGGCCGCGACCTGATCGCCCAGGCCAAGACCGGCTCCGGCAAGACCGCGGCCTTCGGCCTGGGCCTGCTGTCACGGCTCGAGCGGGACAGCTTCCGGGTCCAGGCCCTGGTGCTCTGTCCCACCCGGGAGCTGGCCGATCAGGTGGCCGGCGAGCTGCGGCGCCTGGCGCGCACCCTGGCCAATGTGAAGGTGCTGACTCTGTGTGGCGGCGCACCCTTCGGTCCCCAACTGGCCTCCCTGGCCCATGGGGCGCATATCGTGGTGGGTACCCCGGGGCGGGTGGAGGAGCATCTGCGCAAGGGCAGCCTCGACCTGGGCGGTCTCGCCAGCCTGGTGCTGGATGAGGCGGATCGCATGCTGGACATGGGCTTTCAGGCCGCCCTGGAGGCCATCGTCGCCGCCATCCCGGCCAGCCGCCAGACGCTGCTGTTCAGCGCCACCGGCCTGCAGGGGGCGGGGGCCGAGGCGCTGCGCCCCATCGCCGCCGCCCTGCTGCGCGACCCGCTCGAGGTGGCGCTGACCGAGACCCATGACGAGACCAGCATTCGTCAGTATTTCCATCGGGTCGCCGACGAGGCGGCCCGCCTGCCGGCCCTGTGCCGCCTGCTGCGTCATCATCGCCCCGAGTCCAGCGTGGTGTTCTGCAACACCAAGCGCGAGACCCAGGAGCTGGCCGAGGCCCTGAACCGCGAGGGCTTCAGCGCCCTGGCCCTGCATGGCGACCTGGAACAGCGCGACCGGGACCGCCTGCTGGTGCTGTTCGCCAACAAGAGCGTGTCGATCCTGGTGGCCACCGACGTGGCGGCCCGGGGCCTGGATATCGAGGCCCTGGACGCGGTCTTCAACTACCAGCTCGCCCGGGACCTGGCGGCGCATGTGCACCGGGTGGGGCGTACCGGCCGGGCCGGTGGCTCCGGGGTGGCCTGCACCCTGGTGGCCGAGGCGGAGACCTACCGCCTGGAGCGCCTCGCCGATTTCCTCGGCGAGATCCTCGATACCGAGCCGTTGCCCCGTCCCCGTGACGCCGCCCCCCTGGTGCCGCCCATGGCCACCCTGCAGCTCGGCAGCGGCAAGAAGCAGAAGCTGCGCCCCGGCGATATCCTCGGCGCCCTCACCGGCGAGGGCGGCATCGCCGGCGACCAGGTAGGCAAGATCAAGGTCATGGCGAACAGCGCCTATGTGGCGGTGCGCCGCGAGGTGGCCAAGCCGGCCCTGGCCAAGCTCGAAGGGGACAAACTCAAGGGGCGCAGCGTTCGCGTGCGCCGCGTCAGCCGCTGAACCGATCGAACGGGTGCCATGAAAGTCCCCAAGCGCTTAGGTCCCTCGCTGGATGACGGCCTGATCGAATACGCCTGAGACTCCGCGGACTCAGGCGCGCCCTCTCATTTTTCCTGACAATCATCCGGAGCCCCACCCATGCCCATCGTGACCATTCAGCAGTTTCCCCGCAGCGTCGAACAGAAGCGTGAGCTGGCGCGGCGCATCACCCAGGCCTTCGCCGAGGTCTATGGCGCCGAGGAGGCGTCGGTGCAGGTGTTCTTCAGCGAGGTGGAGGGGGAGAACTGGGCCAAGGGGGGCGTGATGGGCTGCGACAGGCCCGCCGACTCCAAGGCTTAGGAAGGGGCCGCCGCCCGCGCCGGGCGGCGGAATGCGCCTCAGGCCTCGTCGGGCAGTTCGGCGTTATGGAAGACGTTCTGGACGTCGTCCAGGTCGTTGAGCAGGTCGAGGAATTTCTCGAACATCGCCACGTCGTCGCCCTCCACCGGGGTGGTGGTCTGGGGCACGAACTGGATCTCGTCGACCTCGAAGTCGAGCTCGCCGAAGGCGCCCAGCAGCGCCTGCTTGGCCTTGGCGTATTCGGTATGCGGGGCAAAGACGGTGATCTGGCCGTTTTCGTTCTCGATGTCGGTGACATCGACATCGCCCTCCATCAGCGCCTCCAGGGCCGCCTCCTCGTCATCGCCGGCATAGGCCAGGATGGCGCAGTGGTCGAACATATGGCTGACACTGCCGGGGGTGCCGATCTTCGACTTGGTCTTGGTGAAGCAGGCGCGCACGTCGCCGAAGGTGCGGTTGGGGTTATCGGTGAGGCAGTCGACGATGACCATCACGTTGCCGGGACCGAAGCCTTCGTAGCGGGCCGGGGAGTAGTCTTCGCCGCCCACGCCGCTGGCCTTGTCGAGGGCCTTGTCGATCACATGGCTGGGCACCTGGTCCTTCTTGGCCCGCTCGATCAGGCCGCGCAGCGCCAGGTTGCCGTTGGGGTCGGTGCCGCCGGACTTGGCGACGACGTAGATCTCGCGCCCGTACTTGCTGTAGACCTTGGTCTTGGCGGCGGCCGTCTTGGCCATGGATTCCTTGCGGTTCTGGAAGGCTCTGCCCATTGCTGTTCTCACCGGATCAAAAACGATGGCAGGAATCTTACTGAACAACGGAAAGCGGTAACAAGCTTAATTCCGGGGGCGGCGGTCGCGGCACCGGGGCAAGGCTGCCATGCTGAGGGTACCCGATCCATGCCCCGTCCTCGGGGAAGGGAGGTTCGCCATGCCGCGATGGGGGCCCTGGTGCCTGGCCCTCTGTCTGCTGCTGCCAGGGTCGCCCGTCGCGGCCCGGGAGTTGGCGGTGCCGCCGGAGGCCATGGTGGAAGTCGAGGTGGTCAGCGTCGGCCTGGCGGGGCCCGGCGTGCCGGTGGTCCTGCTGCGGGAGCCCGGGGCTCGGGCGGTGATTCCGATCTTTATCGGAAGCGCCGAGGCCGAGGCGATCCGTCGCGGCCTGTTCGGCGCTCGGCCGCGTCGTCCCCTGACCCACGAGCTGCTCGGTGATGTGCTGGCCGGCCTCGAGGCGAGCCTGGAGCGCGTCTATGTGGATGCCATCGTCGATGGCGTCTTCCTGGGCATGCTGGAGCTGCGCGTGGGGAAGGACGATCCGACGCCCCTGCGCATCGACAGTCGCGCCAGCGACGCCATCGCCCTGGGCCTGCAGGCCGGTGCTAGCATTCATGTGTCGCCTCAGGTGCTGGAGGCGGCCTTGCCGCCTTCCTCGCCGGTTGAGGCACCCACCCCGGGTATTCGCCTGTGAGGCGCTCGGGGAACTTAAGCGTCGATAACGGTCTGAGGAAGGTCACTGCGATAATTTCAGGAGAAAAGACTATGAAAAGGATGGCTTCCCTGGCGATGGTGCTGGCTTTTTCCTTGGTGATGGCGGGTTGTGCTGCCATGGAGGCCCCCGTGGATGAGCCCCTGGTCAATACCTACTGGAAGCTGACCCGGCTCGGCGAGGCGCCGGTGGCGGGGGTGGACAATCGGCGCGAGGCGCACCTGGTACTGCATGTGGAGGATCGGCGCGTGGCGGGCTCCACCGGCTGCAATCGCCTGATGGGTGGCTATCGCCTGGCGGGCCAGGCGCTGAGCTTCGGCCAGATGGCCACCACCCGCATGGCCTGCATGGCGGGCATGGATACCGAACAGGCCTTCCTGGCGGCGCTGGAGCGGGTCGCCGCCTGGGACGTCGAGGGCGGGTCGCTGACCCTGACGGATGCCCAGGGCGAGGTACTGGCTCGCTTCGAGGCGGTACACCTCTACTGAGTTCCCGCCTTCGGGAAGATCCCCACGCCCGCCTCCGGTCAGCCGGAGGCGGGCGTGGTCGTTCTGGCATCAGAGCGTGCCCAGGCGGCTCAGCGTCCCGCTCGGTGAAGGCCATGGCCCAGAGGGCGAAGACCAGGATCCCGATGGCCGAGCCGTAGAAGACCACCGGGTTGATACGATCCTGGCGGGGCGCGAGCGGGTCGGGGGTGGTATCTGTCATGATGACCTCCTCGAGGCGGTCCGGGCGGGGCCGGAACCCGTTAGCGAATGCCGCCTGGCCCCGGGCAAGCCCAGCGCTTGTCGAAGCGGCGACCGTGCTATCGTCAGACTGGGCATAGACGCCAGGGGCCGAGCCGCTCCTGCCTCACCGATGACGGAACGCCAATCATGTTGGGTTACTTCGAACGCCTGGTGAATCCCTACCCCGCGGCCGCGGCGGGCACCCCGCCCCGGGGACTCTTCGCCTTTATCCTGCACTTCTCGCGGCCGGTGTTGCCGCTGTTGCTCGTGATGTCGCTGCTGACCGGCCTGGTCTCCGCCGCCGAGGTACTCTTCTTCGGCTACATGGGGGAACTGGTCGACTGGCTCGCCGCGGCCGAGCGCGAGGGCTTCTTCGCCGACTACGGCTGGCGCCTGGCCGGCATGGCGGCGCTGGTGGTGATCGGCCTGCCGCTGCTGACCCTGCTGCAGTCGCTGGTCACCCATCAGAGCATCTTCGGCAACTACCCGATGATCGGCCGCTGGCTGGCGCATCGGCATATGCTCGGCCAGAGCCTGGCCTTCTATCAGGACGAGTTCGCCGGCCGGGTCTCCCAGAAGGTGATGCAGACGGCCCTGGCGATCCGCGAGACGGTGATGAAGCTGATGGATCTGCTGGTCTATGTGCTCGTCTACTTCGTCGGCGCCATGCTGCTGATGGGCAATGCCGAGCCCTGGCTGATGCTGCCGCTGGTGCTCTGGCTGGGGGGGTATGTCGCCATCATGTGGATCTTCGTGCCGCGGCTGCGGGCGGTCTCCATGGCCCAGGCCGATGCCCGGGCGGTGATGACCGGACGCATCGTCGACAGCTACAGCAATATCCAGACCATCAAGCTGTTCGCCGACACGCGCCGCGAGCAGGCCTATGCCCGTGATGCCATGGAGGGCTTCATGGCCACCGTCTATCGGCAGATGCGCCTGGCCACCGGCCTCACCGTCAGCCTGACCCTGCTCAACTCCCTGCTGCTGGCCGGGGTGGCGGCCATGGCCATCGGCGCCTGGTACCTGGAGGCGGTGTCGCTGGGTGTTATCGCCGTGGCCATCGCCCTGGTGATGCGTATCCGCTTCATGTCCAACTGGATCCTCTGGGAGGTGGCGAGCCTGTTCGAGAATATCGGCACCGTGCAGGACGGCATCAATACCATCGCCCGGGAGCCGGCGGTCAAGGACGCGCCCGAGGCCCAGGCGCTGGCGGTGCCCCACGGCGAGATCCGCTTCGAGTCGCTGCGCTTCGGCTATGCGCGCCCCGACGGCCACGCGAGGCTGCTGTCCGGTGGAGAGCCCCGGCGGGTCTTCGATGGCCTCGACCTGAGCATCGCCCCCGGCGAGAAGGTGGGGCTGATCGGTCGCTCCGGGGCCGGCAAGTCGACGCTCGCCAACCTGCTGCTGCGCTTCTATGACCTGGAGGGCGGACGCATCCTGATCGATGGCCAGGACATCGCCGGGGTGACTCAGGAGTCGCTGCGCCGGCGGATCGGCATGGTCACCCAGGACACCTCCCTGCTGCATCGCTCGGTGCGCGACAATATCCGTTACGGCAGTCCCGAGGCCAGCGAGGCGCAGGTTCGGGAGGCGGTGCGCCGCGCCCATGCGGATGGCTTTATCGATGAACTGGTGGACCTCCAGGGGCGCCGTGGCCTGGATGCCCAGGTCGGGGAGCGGGGCGTCAAGCTCTCCGGTGGCCAGCGTCAGCGCATCGCCATCGCCCGGGTGCTGCTCAAGAACGCCCCCATCCTGGTGCTGGACGAGGCCACCTCGGCGCTGGACTCCGAGGTGGAGGCGGCGATCCAGGAGCAACTGTATGCGCTGATGGAGGGCAAGACGGTGATCGCCATCGCCCATCGCCTCTCCACCATCGCCATGCTCGACCGCCTGGTGGTGATCGACGAGGGGCGCATCGTCGAGAGCGGCAGTCACCAGGAACTGCTGGCCCGGGACGGTCTCTACGCCGCCCTGTGGCGGCGCCAGTCCGGCGGCTTTATCGGCGTGGATGTCGATGGCGAGGCCGAGCCGGCCCCGCAGCGATAGGCGCACGATTCGGCCGTCGGCGATCAGTCGATGGCGGATGCGCGCGCCGTCAGGGCCGACAGCGAGAGGCGTTGCCGGCCCCGGGCATCGAAGTTGTCCGCTGCCAGCCAGGCATCGAAGCCGGCCCGGTCGGCATAGGGAACGCCGCCCAGTTAGGTCCAGCGCGCCTGCGGGCCGTCGCCGGGGGCGTCCCCGGACAGGCCCAGGGCGTCGAACAGGGCGTCACCGTGACGCTCGCTATAGCCCTGGGAGGAGCTCGGCTAAGCCATGGGCATCGATCACCGCCTGGGCCTCGTCCAGGGGCATGCGGGTGTCACGGGGACGGTACATGGACGTTTTCTCCGTCGAGGCGCAGGGCGTAGTGGTGAAAGTCCCGGTCGCGTTGCCAGCCGAGGGCCTCGTAGAGCGCCTGGGCGGCCTGGTTGTCGATCCGAGTCGCCAGGGTCAACTGCCGAACGCCATGGGCCAGGGCCAGGTCGCGGGCGGCGTTCATCAGGGCGCGGCCCAGGCCCCGGCGGCGGGCCTGGGGGGCCACGAAGAGGTCGTTGAGGCGCCATTGTGGGGCCAGGCGCACCGCTGCTGAACAGCGGGTAGAGCTGGACGAAGCCCTGTGGCACACCGTCGTCGCCGCAGTGCATCAGCAGATGGGAATCGCCCAGCCCCAGGCGTTGGGCCAGGAAACGACGAGCGGCGTCCGGGTCGGAGGCCTGGCCGTAGAAGACCCGATAGTCGTCGAGCAGCGCGCCGAGGGCCTCGACGTCGGCGAGCCGGGCATGACGGATAGGCATGGTGATCTCCTCGCAGGGGGTAGTGACAGTGTTCGAGTCTGGCGGCATGGTGGTTCCCTGGTAAGGGCCAGTTATAAGGAAAATCATGGAACCGGTTATCGCCACGCACGTCGACTGGGTCGGCGAGGCCCTGGGCATCGAACTGATGACGCCGTCCTCCCAGCCCCTGGCCCGGCGCCTCTACCGGGCGCTGCGGGGCTGGATACAGGTGGGGCACCTGGCCAGCGGCAGTCGGCTGCCGTCGTCGCGGCGCCTGGCCCGTGATCTGGGCGTGGGGCGTAACACGCTGATGGAGGCCATCGAGCAACTGGTCGCCGAGGGCTTCCTGTAGACCCGCCCCGGCGCAGGCACCTTCGTCGCCGACCTGCCCTTCGGCCGAGGAGAGGCGGTATCCGAAGCGTTAGCCGAGAAGCCCCCGAGCGAGGCCCCGGAGGCCGCGTTGTCGGCGCGTGGCTGGCGCTGGCCGAGTCGCGTGACCGGGCCGGGGCGGCGGAGACACCTCGGGATAAGCATGTGTGAGCCCGGGAACGGCTGGTAGGCTAGGAAAGGACCCCTCGCCACTGCCGAAAGGAGCACCGATGACGACGCCCGCCTCCCCCCGCACGCCTCTCGACGACACTTTGACCCTGCGCCTGGGACACGAGGAGCTGGTGATCCGCCGCCGTTACGAGACGTTGAGCATCGCCAACGACTTCTGCATTGCCATCTGGTTTTTGGTCGGCAGCATTCTCTTCCTGTACCCAAGCCAGGAGACCCTGGCGGTGTGGATGTTCATCCTCGGCAGCTTCCAGTTCCTGATCCGTCCCACCATCCGACTGGTCAGCCATCTGCATCTGCGGCGCATACCGCCCAGCGAATGGCAACAGTGAGGGCATGACACTCTGGGGCGCAGCGCCGCAGTCGGGACGTCTCAGGTTCGTGCTAGCACCGCCCGCACGAACTCGCCCTTGGCCCGGGTATAGGCCTCCCGGTCGTCGGGGTGGCGGGCGGCCAGTTCGGCCTTGAGCAGGGCATAGCGCTCGGCCAGGGCCGGGTCGGCGCGCAGGGTGTCGCGGAAGGCCAGGCGTTGCCGCCATAGGTGGCCGTCGTGGACCACCAGGTGCAGGTGATGGGTACGGTGGCCCGCGGCGTGGCGCATCAGCCAGCGGCGGTCGGTGAGGGCGGCGTTGAACTCGGCGGAGGTGACGTAGCCGGCCTCGAGCAGCGGCGCCATCAGCGCGTCGGCGACCGCCAGGGAGTCGACCCCGGCCATGATGTCGATGACCGGCTTGGCGGGCAGGCCGGGCACCGCGGTGCTGCCGATATGCACCACCCCGCGCAGGGCGTCGGCAAACCGCCCCAGCAGGCGCGCCCGTTCGGCGGCGAAACGGCCCGGCCAGGCCGGGTCGTAGGGCACCAGCATCACCCGCTCATGGATGGCCCGCGCGAGGGACTCGGCGTCCGTCATGGAAGGCATTTGGCGGGCGGCCGCGGGTCCTTTGGCGCTCATTCCTCGACTTCCCAGGCCGGGTTCCAGGCCACTTCCCACAGGTGCCCGTCGGGGTCCTGGAAGTAACCGGCATAGCCGCCCCAGAAGGTCTCATGGGCGGGCTTGGTGAGGGTGGCGCCGGCCTGCCTGGCCTGGGCCATCACCTCGTCGACCTCCTCCCGGGAGGCGACGTTATGGGCCAGGCTGAGCTCGGTGGCGCTCGGCGGCCCCAGTGGCAGGTTGGCGTCATTGGCGAGGCAGCGCCGCGGCCAGAGGCCGAGCTTGAGCCCGCCCCGCAGGTCGAAGAAGACCACGGCGCCGTCGCCCTCCTCGAACTCCTCGCCGATGATGCCGGGCGTTGCCAGGCCGAGGCCATCGCGGTAGAAGCGCAGCGCCCGTTCCAGGTCGTCGACGCCCAGGGTGATCAGGGTGATACGTGGTTGCATCTGGCCTACCTCCGCTCAGGGACGACCCATGCCAGGAATCCGGCCAGGGTGCCGTTCAGGGTAGATCACTTCGCCACGGCGGGTGGCCTGAGCCTCGTTCAGGTGTCGTACTCGTCGTGGCGGCGGTTCCAGGCGTAGGGCGGGGTCTGGGGCCAGCCCTCCGGGGAGTCCTCCCAGGTCTCTTGGCGGCCGTAGGGCGTCAGGTCCAGGTAGCTCCACAGGCTGCCCAGGTACTCGACGCCGCGCCTGCCGGTGAAGTAGCTGCGAAAGACCCGCTCACCGTCGCGCAGGAAGACGCTGATGCCATGCCGCTCGCCACGGTCGGTATCCGGGGCGCAGCCGTCCTCGCTGGTCACGCCCATATCGACGTTGAAGTCGCTGCCCAGGGAGGAGACCCAGGGCGGATGCCGCCAGCCCATGCGGGCCTGGTAGCGTTGGAGCTTCTCCAGGGGCGCCCGGGAGGCCAGCACCAGGCTGGTGTCCCGGGCGTGCAGGTGGGCGGGGTGGGTCATGGCGTCGACCACCCAGGAGCAGCCATCGCAGCCCGCCTCCCAGTCGGGCCCGAACATGAAATGGTAGACGATCAACTGGCGACGCCCCGCGAAGAGGTCGAGCAGGCTCTGTGGGCCATCGGGCCCCTCGAAGGCGTAGTCGTTGCGCACCTCGACCATCGGCAGGCGGCGGCGGGCGGCGCTGAGTCGGTCGCGCTCCCGGGTATGGGCCTTCTCCCGGGCGATCTGGGCGTCCAAGGCGGTCTGCCACTCCGCCATGGAGACGATGGGGGGCAGGGGAGAGGTCATGGGGTGCCCTCCTCATATGCCAGGTTGAGTTGCCAGGAGACCCCGAAGCGGTCGTTGAGCCAGGCGAAGCGGGCGCCGAAGCCGTAGTCGTCGGGGGGCATCAGCGTCTCGCCACCCTCGGCGAGCGCGGCATGGAGGCGCTCGAACTCCGCGGCGTCCTCGCAGTCGATGCACAGCGCGATCGACGGCGTGAAGGTGAAGGCATGAGGCACCGGGCTATCGATGCAGCGATAGCGGCGCCCACCGAGGGTGAACTCGGCCTGTTTGAGGCTGCCTTCCGCGCCCGGCTCGCCGGGACCGTAACGCTCCAGGTGGGTGATCTCGGCATCCTCGAAGAGCGACACATAGCGGCGCATGGCCGCCTCGGCGTCGCCCTCGAACATCAACTGGGGGGTGATGCGTTGGGCCATGGGGCCTCCCGGAGCGGGGTTATCCAGGGATCACCCCCCTTAGGTAGACCCTCGGTGGCCGCTTGTCGAGTCCTCTGGCCCGAGAGGCCCGCGGCTAGCTGTGTAAACCCACCAGGTTGTTCACGGAAAGACCTAGCCGGCTAACCGGAGGATGGTAATCCAGGCTGGCATGCGGTCGATGCCAGTTGTACTGGTGAAGCCAAACCAGCAGATACCGGCCCC
>NZ_BRCY01000044.1:0-16201 GCF_023708045.1 Halomonas sp. NCCP-2165 | reverse complement strand
GGCGGGGGCCGCGTCCGGGGCCGCGCCGCTCAGCGTCTCGGGGGCCGGCGCGGCACGCGCGGCGCCGCCGGCGCTGGCACTGGCCGCGGCGGCCTCGGCCCGGGCCCGGGGGGCGGGCTCGGCATCGCGCCCCCGAGCCTGCTGGGCCGCCGCGGCGATGGCCTCGACCTCTTCCGGCGCCTCGCCGGCCACGCCCACCAGCACCACATCGAGGCTGGGGCGGGGTGGGGATTCCTGGGACGGCGGCGCCAGGCGCCAGCTGGCCACGGCACCGATCAGCGCCAGGTGCAGCAGGATCGCCAGGGCCCAGGCCACCCAGCGCCGATAGGGGTGGGTGACCGGGGCATAGACGAGGGCGTCATTGATCGGCTGCGCCATGCTCCCCTCCTGGGGCCTCGGACCGGCGGGCTAGTCGCGGCTGGCCAGGCAGCGCTCGATGGCATCCATCAGCAAGCCGGCGATATCGGTGCCGCGCTGGTCATCGATCTCGCGCACGCAGGTAGGGCTGGTGACATTGATCTCGGTGATGTAGTCGCCGATCACGTCGAGCCCCACGAACATCAGCCCCTTGTCACGAATCATGGGCTGCACCTGCTGGATCAGCCAGTGATCCCGCTCGGTCAGCTCGCGGCTGACGCCGGTGCCGCCGGCGGCCAGGTTGCCGCGGGTCTCGCCGGCCATGGGCACCCGGGCCAGGCCATAGGGCACCGGCTCGCCGTCCACCAGCAGGATGCGGGTGTCGCCGTCACGGATCTCGGGGATATAGCGCTGGGCCATGATCTGCTGGCGGCCCCGCTCGGTGAGCATCTCGATGATGGCGCCCAGGTTGCGACCCTCGGGCTGCACATGGAAGATGCCGCTGCCGCCCATGCCATCCAGGGGCTTGAGGATCACATCCCGGTGTTCGGCGTGGAAGGCGCGCAGCTCGGCCTCGTTGCAGGAGACCAGGGTCGGCGTGCAGCACTGGGGGAACTGCTGGGCGAAGAGTTTCTCGTTGCACTCCAGCAGGGCCCGGGTGGGGTTGACCACCAGCACGCCCTCGCGCTCGGCGAACCCCAGCAGGTGCACGGCGTTGAGGAAGTGGGCGTCCACCGGCGGGTCCTTGCGCATCAGGATGACATCGAGCTCCGCCAGGGGCCGGGCCTCGACCTCGCCCAGGTCGTACCAGTGCTCGGGGTCGCGATGGGCGGTCAGCGGGCGCAGCCGGCCGAAGGCGCGCCCCTCGCGCAGGAAGAGGTCCTCCTGCTCCAGGTAGAAGAGCGAGGCGCCTCGCGCCTGGGCGGCCCACAGCATGGCCAGGGTGGTGTCTTTCTTGAAGGTGAGTTCGGCGATGGGATCCATCACCACGCCAATGCGGAGTGCGCTCATCGAGTCGGGTGTCCTGGACGCGGAGTGATGGGCGCAGTATGCCGCAGCGGCCCGGGGAAGACCAAGGCGGGGGTATCGTCACCGGCCGACGGGGCGCCCTGTGCCCCCGGCACCCCTTAGCGGTGTAGGTCGGGTAAGTGAGCCATGGCGAGCGCACCCGACGAGCGATCGTCCCGTCGAAGGCCGCGGTGCCGGATGCTCTCGCCTGCGGCTCGTTTATCCGACCTACGCGCTATCGCCCTCGGGCACCAGGCGAATGCCGCCCTCTTCGATCAGGATGCGGCGCTGCTTGTAGAGGCGGCCGATGGCCTGCTTGTAGGCGTTCTTGCTGATCCCCAGCCGCGCCTTGATCTCGGCGGGGTCGCTCTTGTCGGAGAGCATCAGGTAGCCACCGGCCTGGCGAAGGGCGGCGAGCACCTGGTCGCCGACCACGTCGAGGCGCGCCGGCCCCGGCGGCAACAGCGAGAGATCGAGGCGGCCATCCTCGCGGACTCGCTTGATATAGCCGGTCAGGCGCTGGCCGCGGCGCAGCGGCCGGCTCACCTCGTCCTGATAGAGCAGGCCCCAGAAGCGGTGATTCACCGCCACCTTGAAGCCCAGGTCGGTGCGATCGGCGATCACCAGGATCACCTCGTCGCCGGCGGCCAGGCCCCGGGCCTCGTCCCGGAGGTGCTTGTCGAGGCGCTGGGAGGCCACCGGCCGCCCCCGGTCATCCTCGTAGATGCACACCAGCACCCGCTTGCCCACCTCGGGGCGAAAGCGCTGCTCCGGGTAGGGCAGCAGCAGTTCCTTGGGCTGGCCCCAGTCGAGGAAGACGCCGGTGGCGTTGACCGCTGCCACCCGAAGGTAGGCGACCTCGCCGACATGGGCGGGGGGTGTGGCTTGGGGAGATCGGGACATGGTGGCTTCCAGGATGACGGTGAGGGATCAGGCGAAGTCGCCGAAGCGGTACTGCAACAAGGATAGCGCCACCACCGGCGCGGTCTCGGTGCGCAGGATACGCGGGCCGAGGGAGAGCGGCAGGAAGCCGGCCGCCCGGGCGGCGGCGACCTCCGCCTCGGCGAGCCCGCCCTCGGGGCCGATCAGCAGGGCCGCATCGGCGGGGGCCTCACGCGCCTCCAGGGCCCCCGATGTAGCGGGGTGCAGCACCAGACGCAGGGCCTCGTCGCGCCCGGCCAGCCAGTCGGCCAGGGCCAGCGGCGGATGCACCGGCGGCACCACGGCGCGGCCGCACTGCTCGCAGGCGCTGGCAGCCACCGCCTGCCAGTGGGCGAGCTTCTTGGCGGCCCGATCGCCCTTGAGGCGCACGTCGCCGTGCTCGGTATAGAGCGGGGTAATGGCCGCCACCCCCAGCTCCACCGCCTTCTGGATGGCGTAGTCCATGCGCTCGCCCTTGGAGATCGCCTGGCCCAGGTGGACCGCCAGGGGTGACTCGCCGCGCCCCTCGGCGACCGCCTCGATACGCACCACGACCCGCTTGCGGCCCGCCTCGATGATCCGCGCCTCGGCCTCCCGGCCCTGGCCGTCGAAGAGGGTCACGGCGGCGCCTTCGCGCAGGCGCAGCACCAGGGCCAGGTGGCGCGCCGGCCCCTCCGGCAGAACGAGGTCGCCGCCGGGGGCGAACCCGGCGGCGACATGAATGCGCGGCTGACCCATGGCTTACTGGGTGGTCTCGCCGCTCTGCTGGGCGGCCCCTTCGGCGGCGCGCTGCTTCTTCTGCAGATAGAGCGCCTCGAAGTTGACCGGGGCCAGCATCAGCGGCGGGAAGCCGCCACGATTGACCAGGTTGTCGATGCACTCCCGGGCGTAGGGGAAGAGCACATTGGGGCAGAAGGCGCCCAGGGTGTGCTCCAGGCGCTCGCCCTCGATACCGCCGATGCGGAACAGGCCGGCCTGCTCCACTTCCACCAGGAAGGAGGTATTGCCGCTCTCGGCATGGGCGACCTGGGCGGTGACCTTGACCACCACCTCATAGAGGCCGTCGCCCACCTGCTGGTTGGAGGTGTTGAGGTCCAGGCTGACCTTGGGCTTGAAGGGCTGCTGGAACACCGCCGGAGAGTTGGGGGCCTCGAAGGAGATGTCCTTGACGTAGATGCGCTGCAGGGCGAACTGCAGCTGCTGCTGGTTCTGCTGGCCGGCGGCCTGGTCGTTGCCGCCTGCGCTCTGGTTGTTGTCTTCCGCCATGCTGGGATTCCTTGCCGACGTTGGGATAAAAAAAGAGGGTCGTGGGTTACTTCTTGACCACCGGCAGGCCGTCGCTCTGCCACTGGAGCATGCCGCCCTTGAGCTTGAGGGGGCGGGTGAAGCCGGCCTTGGTCAGCTTGGCCACGGCGAGGCCGGCGGCCTGGCCATGCTTGCAGACCACGATGACCGGCGTCTCCTTGAGCTTCTCCAGCTCGTTGAGGCGCGATTCGAGCTTGCTCTGGGGAATATGGCGGGCCCCGGCGATATGGCCGGCCTTGAACTCTCCCGCCTCGCGAATATCGACCACCACCGCGTCCTCGCGATTGATCAGCTGGGTGGCCTGACTGGAGGTGACGCCACCCGCACTGCTGTTGCGGATCTCGTAGGCGATCCAGGCCAACAGTACCAGGACGAAGGCACCCACCAGCAGCGGGTGATTAGCGACGAATTCAAACAGCTGGTCGATCATGGCTTCCGGTAGCTCTCGTTGGGTGACTCCGAGGTATGGTGCAGGCACCGTGGCTGCACCACGCCGCCGAGCCGGCACAGTATACACAAGCCACCGGCGAGCGTCTGGCCCGCCTCGGCCGCGGCTGTCCCGGGGCAGGCCGCACGCCCCCAAGCTGACGGCCCGGTGGGCGGTGCGATATGATGCCCCAAGGAGCCGTGAGTCGCGACCCCGCCGCCGGCGGAGTCTTCGACGCTGACACAACGAGGCCAATCTTCATGTCTGATGCCAATGCAGCCGCCCCGCGCCCGGTGGCGCTGATCATTCTCGATGGCTACGGCCATAACGACGACGCCCAGGACAACGCCATCGCCGCCGCCAAGACCCCGGTGATGGACCGCCTGCGACGCGACTACCCCCATGCGCTGATCCACACCGACGGCAAGTTCGTGGGCCTGCCGGAGGGCCAGATGGGCAACTCCGAGGTGGGGCACATGAACCTGGGGGCCGGACGCATCGTCTACCAGGACTTCACCCGCATCACCAAGGCCATCGAGGACGGCGAGCTGGCCGCCAACCCGGTGCTGACCGCGCCCATCGATGCCGCCGCCGAGGCCGGCAAGGCGCTGCACCTGCTGGGCCTGCTCTCCCCGGGGGGCGTGCACAGCCATGAGGAGCATATCCTGGCCATGGCCGCCCTGGCCGCCGAGCGCGGCGTCGAGCGCATCTATGTGCACGCCTTCCTCGATGGCCGCGACATGCCGCCCAAGAGCGCCGGCCCCTCCATCGAGCGCACCAACGCCCGCCTCGCCGAGCTGGTGGGCGCCGACCACGGCTTCGTCGCCTCGCTGATCGGCCGTTACTACGCCATGGATCGCGACAACCGCTGGGACCGGGTCGAGAAGGCCTATCGCCTGATCACCGAGGCCGAGGGCGAGCAGGTGGTGGACAGCGCCGAGGCCGGCCTGGTCGCCGCCTACGAGCGCGGCGAGAGCGATGAATTCGTGGCCGCCACCAGCGTGCGCCCGGCGGGTCAGGCCATCGCCATGCAAGACGGCGACGCGGCCATCTTCATGAATTTCCGCGCCGACCGCGCCCGGGAGCTGACCCGCGCCTTCGTCGAGCCCGATTTCGCCGGCTTCGCGCGCCGCGCCCACCCGCGGCTGGCCGCCGACGGCCTGGTGATGCTGACCCAGTACGCCGCCGATATTCCCGCCCCCGCCGCCTTCCCCCCGGAGGAGCTGCGCAACACCCTGGGCGAGGTGATGGCCAGTCGCGGCAAGACCCAGCTGCGCATCGCCGAGACCGAGAAGTACGCCCACGTGACCTTCTTCTTCTCCGGCGGCGAGGAGGCGGAGTACCCCGGCGAGACCCGGGTGCTGGTGCCCTCGCCCCAGGAGGTGAAGACCTACGACGAGAAGCCGGAAATGAGCGCCCCGGAGGTCACCGACCGGCTGGTGGAGGCCATCGACTCCGGTGCCTACGACCTGATCGTCTGCAACTACGCCAACGGCGACATGGTCGGCCACACCGGCAAGTTCGACGCCGCGGTCCAGGCCATCGAGGCGGTGGACGCCTGCGTCGGCCGGGTGGTGGAGGCCATCGAGCGGGCCGGCGGCGAGTGCCTGATCACCGCCGACCACGGCAACGCCGAGCAGATGACCAACCCGGACACCGGCGCCCCCCAGACCGCCCATACCACCTTCGCCGTGCCGCTGGTCTATGTCACCCGTCGCCAGGCCCGGCTGCACGACGGCGGCCGGCTGTGCGATATCGCCCCGACCCTGCTGACCATGATGGGCGAGGCGATCCCGCCGGAGATGACCGGTCGGGTGCTGATCGACCTCCCGTGAGGCATCGCCTCGCCGGCGCGCTGGGCGGCGCCCTGAGTCTCGCCCTGCTGCTGGGCTGGGTCGCGCCCCTGGCGGCCCAGCCCGACGAGCGCCAGGCGCAGGAGCGCCTGGACGCCATCGGCGGCGAGATCCAGGCGCTGAACCGGCGCCTGGAAGGCACCCGCAGCGCCCGGGACGACGCCGACCAGGCCCTGCGCCGGGTGGAGACCGACCTCGCCGAGACCCACCGCCGCCTGGACGAACTCCAGGCCGAGCGACGGCGCCTCGACGACGAGGTCTACGACCTGGCGCGCCAGCGCGAGGCCCTGGAGGCGGAGCGCGCCGAGCTGGAGGCGGCCCTGGCCACCCAGCTCGACGCCCTCTATCGCCTCGGTCGAACGCCCCAGCTCAAGCTGCTGCTCAACCAGGAGGAACCGGCGCGCCTGGATCGCCTGCAGACCTATCTCAATCACCTGACCCGGGCGCGCAACGCCCGCCTGGACGAGCTGGCCGAACTGAATGCGCGCCTGGCCGCCAACCGCCAGGCCCTGGACGAGCGCGCCGACGCCCTGGCCGCCAACCAGGCCGCCCTGGAGGCGCGTGGCGCCGAGCTGGCCGAGCAGGGCCGCGAGCGCCAGGCCCTGGTGGCCGAGCTCGATGCCCGCTACGCCAGCGAGCAGGCGCGCCTGGCGGACCTCAACCAGGATCGCGCCCATGCCGAGCGGATGCTGCGCCAGGTCCAGGAAGAGCTGGCACGACTGCAGCGACCACCGCCCTCCACCGCCATCGCCCAGACCCGCGGCGACCTGCCCTGGCCGGTACAGGGCGCCCTCGCCTCGCGCTTCGGCCGTGGCGAGGGGGTCCACCGCGACGGCATCCTGATCCAGGCCGCCGAGGGCACCCCGGTGGAGGCGGTGCATGCGGGGCGGGTGGTCTTCGCCGACTGGATGCGCGGCTTCGGCAACCTACTGATCATCGATCACGGCGACCAGATCATGACCCTGCATGCCCACCTGCAACGCTTCGATATCGGCGTGGGCGCCGCCGTGGAGCGCGGCACCCGCATCGGCGCCGTGGGCGCCAGCGGCGGACGCGGCCGGCCGGCGCTTTATTTCGAGGTGCGCCGCGGCGGCGCCCCCATCGACCCCCAGGGCTGGATCGCCCGGCGCTGACGCCGCCTATGGCGCCGGGCCCCACCTCGGCGCTATCCTGAAGCTCAGCCGGTCACTCAATTAGCCCCCTACGGGAGACTGCATGTCCATCACCCTTCCTCGCCCCCTGGGCGTCGGCCTCGCCTCCCTGGCCCTGGCGACCCTGCCGCTGTCGGCCCCGGCACAGGAGCCCGCGGAGACCCTGCCTCTGGACGAGATCCAGACCTTCGCCGAGGTCTTCGAGCGCATCAAGCGCGCCTATGTGGAGGAGGTGGACGACGCCACCCTGCTGCGCAATGCCATGCGCGGCATGCTCGGCGAGCTCGACCCCCACTCCGGCTATCTGGACGAGGAGGCCTTCGACAGCCTCCAGGAATCGACCCAGGGGGAGTTCGGCGGCATCGGTATCGAGGTGGGGCTGGAGAACGGCCAGCTGACGGTGATCGCCCCCATCGACGACACCCCCGCGGCGCGGGCCGGCCTGCAACCCAGGGACGCCATCCTGCGCATCGAGGAGACCGCCACCGAGGGCCTGTCGCTGCAGGAGGCGGTCAATCTGATGCGCGGCGAGCCGGGCACCGACCTGGAGCTGACGCTGCTGCGTCGCGGCGAGGAGACGCCGCGCACCATCATCCTGAGCCGGGAGATCATCCGTACCGAAAGCGTGCGCAGCGACCTGCTGGAGCCCGGCTACGGCTACCTGCGCATCAGCCAGTTCCAGAGTCGCACCGGCGAACAGCTGGAGGAGGCGCTGAGCGAGCTGGAGGCCGAGGGTCCCCTGGACGGGCTGGTGCTGGACCTGCGCAACAACCCCGGTGGCGTGCTGCAGGCCGCGGTGGCGGTGGCGGACGCCTTCCTGGAAGAGGGGCTGATCGTCTACACAGAGGGCCGCCTGCCGAACAGCGAGCTGCGCTTCAATGCCACCCCCCGCCAGCACGCCGCCGAGGTGCCCCTGGTGGTGCTGATCAACGGCGGCAGCGCCTCGGCGGCGGAGATCGTCGCCGGCGCCCTCCAGGATCAGCGCCGCGCCGTGGTGATGGGCACCGAGAGCTTCGGCAAGGGGTCGGTACAGCAGATCATGCCGCTGGGTAACGGCGAGGGCCTCAAGCTGACCACCGCCCTCTACTACACCCCTAGCGGGCGCTCTATTCAGGCCCTGGGCATCAGCCCCGACGTGACGGTGGCCCGGGGCCGCCTGGAGCTGGCGGAGGGCAGCCGCCAGCTGCGCGAGGCGGACCTGGAGGGGCACCTGGGCCGACGCGGCGAGGCCCGGGAGCGCAGCGAGGCGATGAGCGAGTGGCTGCAGGAAGATTACCAGTTGGCCGAGGCCCTGAACCTGCTCAAGGCCCTCAAGGTGATCGGTCAGCGCCCCGCCGCCGCGGGGTAGGCTGGATAAAATAGGAGCTGGCTTTAGCCGCGGCCCGACGTTTCGGCGATGGCCTCAAAATCGCCTGCTAAAGCTAAAGCAGGCTCTTACCCCCCCCGGTGACAGCTCCCACCCCGTAGGCGATTGACGCCTTAGCGGCAGCTCAGGGGCAGGCGGCCTCTTTCACCGATGGCCTGCCGCATCAGCAGGCGCTTGAGCGGCGTGGCCCGATCGACCCCGGAGAGCCCCAGGTTACGGGCCAGGGTCAGGGTCGGGTGCGTCGCCCCGAACAGCAGCCGGAAGCCGTCCATCAGCGCCAGCATGGCGGCGTTGTCGCCGCGGCGCCGCCGCGCATAACGCGCCAGGATCCGCGCGTTGCCCAGGGCGATACCGCGCCGCCGGGCGGCCAGCAGCTCCTCCGCCAGCACCGCCGCATCCATCAACCCCAGATTCACCCCCTGGCCCGCCAGGGGGTGAATGCTATGGGCGGCATCGCCGATCAGCGCCAGGCCGGGCCCCACATAGCGTTCGGCATGGCGCTGCACCAGGGGCACGGCGAGGGCATCATCGATGACGTCCACCGCGCCCAGGCGCCCCTCGAAGGCCGCTTCCAGGGCCTCGCCCAGGGCGGCCCGCGGCAGGGCGACCAGTCGCTCGGCCTCCTCGGGGGTGGTCGACCAGACGATGGAACAGTAGCGGGGCTCGCCCGCCAGGGTCAGGGGCAGGAAGGCCAGGGGCCCGGTGGGCAGGAACACCTGACGGGCCACGCCGCCATGGGGCAGGGCGGTGCGCACCGTGGTCACCACCGCCACCTGGCCGGTATCACGGGGCTCGGCGGCGATACCGGCCAGGGTCCGCAGGCGCGAACGCGCCCCATCGGCGGCCACCACCAGGGGCGCCTCGAGGGTCTCGCCGGTCGCCAGGCTCAGGCGAGAGCCGTTGGCCCCCTCTCGATACCCCTCGATCACGGCCCCGAAGCGCTGGGTCACGCAGGGCAGGGCCGCCAGGCGCGCCTCCAGGGCCGCCAGGACGACGTCGTTCTCGACGATATGCCCCAGCGCCGCCACCCCGGCCTGGGCCGCCTCGAAGGCGATCTCGCCGCTGCCTTGCGCATCCCAGACCCGCATCTCGGTGTAGGGAGTCACGCGGCGGGCCTGGATCGCCGCCCAGGCCCCGAGCCCGGTCAGCAGCCGCTGGGAGACCGGGGTGATGGCGCTGACCCGGCGTCCCGGCGGCATGCCGGCCACCTCGCTCTTTGCCAGGGGGGCGGGGCGGGCGTCCAGCACCGTCACGGCGACGCCGGCCTCCCCCAGCAGGGCGGCCAGGGTGGCCCCCACCATGCCTCCTCCCACGATCAGCACCTCGGCCCGCATCGCCGCCTCCTCGACTCCCGGATTCTCGTCCGGCTATTGTCGCATGAGCGGCGTCGATAGGCGCCCCCTGACGGCGGGACGCCGGTGACGCTATGCCGGCAATGAAATAGTCCCTATCAGGAGACCAATCGGGGATAGACCCCGGGTCGGCTTATGACTATTTTGTGTACAACAACAACATAAAAAAGTATCCACCCCTTAGGGAGTGAGTGTGTACAACAACAACCGCGTGAGAGGCACAAGATGACCGACGCCACCACCCAGGCCGAGCCCCGGCCATCCCGCACCGTCAATCAGGACCCCGATGCCATGCCCCCGCTGGGCAAGGCGATCCCCCTGGGCATCCAGCACATCATGGCGATGTTCGCCGGTAACGTGACCCCGCCCATCATCATCGCCGGGGTGATCGGCGCCACCACCGGCGAGCAGATCTTCCTGATCCAGGTCGCCCTCTTCGTGGCCGGTATCGCCACCCTGGTCCAGACCATCGGCATGGGCCCCATCGGCGCCCGCCTGCCCATCGTCCAGGGCACCAGCTTCGGCTTCCTGCCGGTGGCCCTGCCCCTGGCCGGCAGCTTCGGCCTCGCCGCGGTGCTCGGCGCCTCGTTGATCGCCGGCCTGCTGCAGGTGGTGCTGGGGGCCTTCCTGAAGAAGATTCGCCACTGGTTCTCGCCGGTGGTCACCGGCATCGTGGTGCTGTTGATCGGCATCACCCTGATGCCGGTGGGCCTCAAGTATGCCGCCGGCGGCGTGGGCAGCCCCGACTTCGCCTCCCCCACCAACCTGGGCCTGGCGCTGTTCGTGCTGGTGGTGACCATCGCCGTGCACCAGTTCGGCCGCGGTTTCCTCAAGGCGGCCTCCATCCTGGTGGGCCTGGTCAGCGGCTACCTGGTCGCCATCGCACTCGGCATGGTGAACTTCTCCAGCGTCGCCGACGCCGCCTGGTTCTCCTTCCCCAAGCCCTTCCAGTACGGCCTGGAGTTCCACCTGACCGCCATCATCGGCATGGCCCTGATCATGTTCGTGGTGGGCCTGGAGACCATCGGTAATATCTCCGCCATCACCATCGGTGGCGCCGGCCGCATGGCCAAGGATCGCGAGCTCTCCGGCGGCGTCATGGCCGACGGCGTGGCGACCTCCTTCGCGGCCATCTTCAACACCCTGCCCAACACCGCCTATGCCCAGAACGTGGGCCTGATCACCCTGACCGGCGTGGTCAGCCGTCACGTGGTGACCATCGGCGGTATCCTGCTGATCTGCATGGGCCTGTTCCCGAAACTGGGCGGCCTGGTCGCCGCCATGCCGCATGCCGTCCTGGGCGGCGCCGGCGTGGTGATGTTCGGCATGATCGCCTCCGCCGGCCTGAAGATCATCAAGGAGTGCGACCTGAACCAGCGCGCCATGCTGATCATCGCCGTCTCCCTGAGCCTGGGCATCGGCCTGCCGGCGGTGAAGGAGATCGCCGAGACCATGCCCGGCCAGCTCGGCCTGCTGCTCAAGTCCGGCCTGGTGCCGGCGGCCCTGGCGGCCCTGCTGCTGGATGCCATCCTGCCCGGCAAGCCCAAGCGCGAACTCGCCGAGGCCGACGAGACCGCCGCGGCGGCGGAACCGGCCAACCCCGAGAAGTAAGCCCGAGGCGGGCACCGCCCGCCCCTTACCCGCGACCCCAGAACGCCAGGGGCCCGGCATGACTGCCGGGCCCCTGGCGTTTCTGGGGTGGGTGTACGTGCCTGAGGCTTTGTCTGAAAAGTCGGCGAGCGATGTCCAGACAAGGCAAAAATCGGCGAAAAGACGGAGTTTACGCGGTGTAAATGAGTACTTTGAGCCGATTTTTAACGCCGTATGGGCGAGCGCAGGCAGTTTTCAGACAAAGCTCAGCGCTCCAGGCCCATGGCCCGCCGCGCCAGGGCACGCCGCAGCGGCCCCGCGAGGTTGAGGCCGATCAGCCCCGCCGCCCGGGCATGGGAGAGCAGCGGGTGATCGATGCCGAAGAGCCGCACCAGGCCATCGCTGAAGCGAATGACATTATGCCGGTCGCGGTCGCGGCGCGACTCGAAGTCGCCGAGCACCGTCATGCTGCCCGGCGACTCGCCCCGAGGCAGGCCGGCGTCCAGCGCCTCCACCAGGTCGATCACCCCGCGCAGCGCCAGGTTGAACCCCTGACCGGCCACCGGATGCAGAGCGTGGGCGGCATTGCCCAGCACCGCCAGGCCCGGGCGCACCGTCTCCCGGGCGGTGACCAGCGAGAGCGGGTAGCTGTGGCGCTTCCCGACCCGCCGGAAGCGTCCCGCCCGATCGCCGAAGGCGCGCTGCAGCCGCCACAGGAAGTCGTGATCGGAGAGCCCCAGGGTCTCGGCTTCGCTGCCCGCGGCATGGGTCCAGACCAGCTCCATGCGGCCGCCCTTGAGGGGCAGCAGGGCCAGGGGCCCCTGGGGGGTGAAACGCTCATAGGCGGTGCCGCCGTGGGGGCGACTCACCTCCAGGTTGGCGATCAGGGCCACCTGGTCATAGGGGGTGGCGCGACTCTCGATGCCCAGGCGCTCCTTGAGCCCGGAGCGCCCCCCATCCGCCAGCACGGTCAGTCCCGCCTCCAGGCACTGGCCATCGTCGAGGGTCAGGCGATGGCCCGTGGCGCTGGGCGTTATCGTCTCGACCCGCGCCGGGCAGTGCCAGGTGAGCGGCAGCTCCGCCAGGCGCCGATGCAGCACCCGTCCCATCCAGGCATTGGGCAGCACATAGCCCAGGGCCTCCTCCGCGAGCTCCTCGGCGGCGAGACGCGTCACCCCCAGGCGGCCCCGCTCACTGATATGAATGCGGCGAATCGGCTCCGCCTCCCGAGCCATGGCCTGCCACAGGCCCAGCCGCTCGAAGTGCAGCCGCGAGCCCTGGGCGATGGCACTGGCCCGGGCGTCGAAGCTGGGCTGCCACTCCGACTCGCCGGCCAAGGGCAGGGGGGCCGCCTCGATCACCGCCACCCGGAGGTCATGGCGGCGAATCAGGGGGGCCAGGGCGCAGGCCAGGCTGGCGCCCACCAGGCCACCGCCGATGATGGCGATATCCACGGGGCGTCCCGTCTCCTGGTCTATGCTGTGGCTGGGCGTCTCCATCGTGGCTCTCTCCATGGAGCGGCCATAGCGGCCGCGACTCGTCATAACGTAATTACGTAACTAAGAAAACCTAGCCTACGGAATGGTCAATCATTGACCCATCAGGGCCTCGATTTCCTCGACCCGCTTGGGCACCCCGGCGGAGAGCACCTCATGCCCCTCGGCGGTCACCGCCACGTCGTCCTCGATACGAATGCCGATACCGCGATAGGCCTCGGGGATATCGTCCTCGTCGGGCAGATAGAGGCCCGGTTCCACGGTGATCACCATGCCGGGCTCCAGGGGGCGCGCCTGCCCCTCGCGGCGATAGGAGCCCACGTCATGGACATCCAGCCCCAGCCAGTGGGAGGTGGAGTGGAGATAGAAGCGACGATAGCGCTGCTCGGCGATACAGGTGTCCAGGTCGCCCTCCAGCAGGCCCAGCGCGATCAGCCCCGCCGTCAGGTCGCGCACCACGCCGTCGTGGAGCTCCACCAGGGTGACGCCGGGACGCACCGCCGCCACGGCCCTCTCCTGGGCGCGCAGCACCACCTCGTAGAGGGCCCGCTGGGGCGCCGAGAAGCGCCCGTTGATCGGGAAGGTGCGGGTGATATCGCCGGCATAGAGATCGAACTCGGCGCCGGCGTCGATCAACACCAGGTCACCGTCGCGAAGCGGGGCGCGGTTCTCGATATAGTGCAGCACGCAGGCGTTGGCGCCACCGCCGACGATGGAGGCGTAGGCGGGACCGCTGGCGCCCTGCCACAGGAACTCGTGCTCCAGCTCCGCCTGGAGGTGGTATTCGGCCAGTCCCGGGGCGGCCAGGGCCATGGCCCGGCGATGGGCCCGAGCCGAGATCTCGGCGGCATGGCGCAGCAGCGCCAGCTCCGCCTCGCTCTTGATCAGGCGCCGCTCGTGAATCAGCGCACTGACGTCGGCGAAGGCGCGTGGCGCCACGGCCCCCTGGCGCTGCTTGGCCAGCAGCTCGCCGCGCAGGGACTCGGCCAGGGCCAGGGCGGCTTCATCATCCAGCGGCAGATAAAGCGTCTCGCGACCGTCCAGCAGGGCGGCCAGGCGCGCCTCCCGCTCGCCATTCTCGAAGGCCTGCTCGATACCGTAACGTCTCACGGCACCCTCGGCCCCCTGGCGACGTCCGGTCCAGGCCTCCATGGTCGGGTCGCGGTCCTGACAGAAAAGCACGCACTCGCCCTCGGCGCGCCCGGGCAGGAGCAGCAGCAGGGCGTCCGGTTCGGGGAAGCCGGTCAGGTAGTGGAAATCGCTGTCCTGGCGGAAGGGAAAGTCGCTGTCGCGGCTGCGAGTCACCAGCGCGGCGGCGGGCAGCAGCACGGCGCTGCGCGGGGGCAGGGCGTCCATCAGGGCGCGGCGCCGGGCGCGATACTCTTCCAGGCCGACGGGGGCCGGACGGGGCAGTCTCTCTCGACTCATGATGACTCCTGAAGGTTCGGAAATCAGTGCGCCTTGGGCGGCTGTTCGACCCGCGGCTGCCCCGGATGCTGCTCGGTATAGAGCAGCATGGCGGCCATGCGGGCATGCTCGGTGAGGGCGAAGAGGTCGTTCTCGTTGTCCGCGCTCTCCTCCAGCTCGGCATCCATCCCGGCCAGCACTTCCAGGTCGGCCAGCGCCTCCTTGAGGTTGTCGGACCAGGCCTGACGCTTGTCGGCATCGACCTCCGCCAGCACTTCCAGGAAGCCCTGGGTCCACTCCTTGAGCCCCCGGGCCTGCTCGGCCAGGGAGAAGAGCTCATCGGGCAGCAGGGGGGCATAGTCGAGACCGGCGGCACTCAGCGCCTCCAGGGCCTGGCGGCGCCAGGCCAGGAACTGCTCGGCGCTCTCGGGGTCCCGGGGCTGCTCCACGCCCAGGGCCAGGCACACCTCCTCGAGCCAGGCCTCGGCGCCGAGGTCATGCAAGGCCAGGGCGGCGGCCAGGCGGCCATCCAGGAAGGCCGGCGACTGCAGGCTGTCGTGCAGCAGGAAGAGGTCGGCGACGGTGGAGAAATCGAGACGATCGTTGATCAGGGACATGCCAGAGGTTCCGGGTCATGGTGGGTGGGGCCGCCATCGAGCCGGGTTCATTGACCCCTTGCGAAGGGCTCTCTTATAGTGGCGGCTCGACTCATAGTAACGCATCGCGCCTCCCCCTGGCCTGCCCCGGAGCCCCCATGACCGATGCCTCCCGCCCGACCACCGAGATCACCCTGCTGGGTCGCAGCTATGTGATCGCCTGCCCCCCGGACGAGCAGGAGTCCCTGCTGCGCTCGGCCCGCTACCTCGACCGGGCCATGCATGGCATCCATGCCCAGGCCAAGACCCTGGGTAACGAGAAGATCGCCGTGATGGCGGCGCTCAATATCACCCACGAGCTGCTCCAGGTGTTGGAGGAGCGCAAGGACCAGGAGCGCGGCCTGAGCCAGCTGCATGCCCGCCTGGAGCAGGCCCTGGGTCCGGGCGACGAGAAATAGGCCGGGAAACCGATTCGCGCCTTGGGAGGGTGCCCCCTCTCTGATAGGATAAAGAGGTTCCCTGGGGTGTGCGCCAGTCGTTATAGTCCCTCGAGCCTATGAGCAATACCCAGGGGGCCACCAGCTAGACGGGCCCGTGTGCATGTCCGTGCGTCGGAAAGCCTGACGGCTCGTCTGCGGCCACCCACCTTGAACCGCTGGGTTCAAGGGCCAGAACGACAGCGGCATTCTGGGGAACACCTTACCGCTTATGGAAGACACTTCTCGCTTCGAGGCCCTAGCGGCATCCCCCGCCGAGCGCCATGCCCTGCGTCGCGAGCTGCGCCGTCGCCGCCGCACCCTGACGCCCCGCGAGCAGCAACGGGCCAGCGAGGCCCTGTGTCGTCGCCTGCGTGCCTTGCCCGAAGTGCAGCGTGCGCGCCGCCTGGCCCTCTATCTGCCCAACGATGGCGAGATCGACCCCACCCCCCTGATTTCCTGGCTACGCCGCCGCGGCTGTCGCCTCTATCTCCCCGTGCTGCGCCCCCTGGCGGAGAACTGCCTGTGGTTCGTGCGCTACCACGCGGGCACGCCCATGGTGAAGAATCGCTTCGGCATTCCGGAGCCGGATACCCGTCACGGCGCCCATCGCGCCCGGCGCCTGCCGGCCTGGGCCCTGGACCTGGTACTGCTGCCCCTGGTGGGCTTCGATCCCCGGGGCGAGCGCCTGGGCATGGGCGGCGGCTTCTACGACCGCAGCTTCGCCTTTACCCGCGGCCCGGGCCCCCGCCCGCGGCTGATCGGCGTGGCGCATGACTGCCAGCGGGTGGCGGCCCTGCCCAGCGCCAGCTGGGATGTGCCTCTGGATGCCATCGTCAGCGATCGAGAGGTGATTCGCCCCTAAGCCCCAAGCCCCAAGCCCCAAGCCCCAAGCC